>JBGCFK010000479.1:0-9615 GCA_045106875.1 Paracoccaceae bacterium
CTTTTCCGGAACTATCTTCGGCCATATATACACTCCTGCTTCGACACGATATGGGACGTGCGTGGCCGAGGGCAATGGGTGAGCCGATGAACCTGATCAAGACTGGCATGCTGCTGGCGGCTTTGACGTCGCTGTTCATGGTGGCAGGGTTCCTGCTGGGCGGGATGGCTGGTGCATTGATTGCGCTGGTCGTTGCCGTTGGAATGAACGCCTATGCTTTCTGGAACTCGGACCAGTTGGCTCTGAAGGCCCACGGTGCACGTCCGGTCACGCGCGCCTCCGCTCCCGAACTGGTCGGGATGGTCGAGGAACTTGCGCGCAACGCAGACATGCCCATGCCTGCGGTCTACGTCATTGACAGTCTGCAACCCAATGCGTTCGCGACCGGGCGAAGCCCGGACAAAGCCGCCGTTGCCGCAACCACGGGCATCATGCAGATGCTTTCCCGTGAGGAACTGGCCGGCGTGATGGCGCATGAGCTTGCTCACATTCAGAACCGGGACACGCTGATCATGACCGTGTCCGCGACCATTGCGGGTGCGATCTCCATGCTGGCGCAGTTCGGGATGTTCTTTCGGGGTGGGCGCAACAACGCGATGGGTATGGTCGGCATGCTGCTCGCGGTGTTTTTGGCACCTATGGCCGCTGCGCTTATCCAGATGCTGATCTCGCGCACACGCGAGTACTCCGCAGACCGGTTGGGTGGAGAGATCTGCGGAAATCCGCTGTGGCTGGCCTCGGCGCTGGCAAAGATCTCGGGCGGGACAGGGCGGATCGAGATGGCATCTGCCGAAAGAAACCCCGCATCCGCCCACCTGTTCATCGTGAATCCCTTGTCCGGCGCGCGGTTCGACAATCTGTTCTCGACCCACCCTAAGGCCGAGCATCGCATTGCGGCGTTGAAGCAGCAGGCCGCCGAAATGGGACGAACGGACCGGATCGCTGGCGTTGATACGGTTGCAACCAGTCAGCGCGAGTTCGGGCCACCACGCACAGGTGGGCCCCGGCGCGACAAAGGTCCGGCTGTTCGTCGCGGTCCCTGGAAGTGAGCCCGCCCCGCGCGCCCGCTCGTAAGTCTGGCAACCGGCGCCCTGTCGCCCGTCAGGCTGATGTGCCCGGTCTGTCTGCCCGCGCTGCTGCTATCGATATGCTGGACAGCGTTCTGGGCCGCGCCCGGATGCTGGACGAAGCGCGTGCTCAGGGCCCTGCTGCCGAACGGGCCGAGGCGCGCGGACTGGCCGACCTGACGCTACGCCGTCTGGGGCAGATCGACGCTGCACTGGAAAGCTTTGTGCACCGTGCGCCGCCCGGCCGCGGCATGCAGATCCTGCGCCTGATGGCTGCCGAGCTGTTGTTTCACGGCACGCCGCCCCATGCCGCTGTCGATATGGGTGTGCGGCTGGCGCAGGCCAGGAAGGGCACGGAGAGGCTTTCCGGTATGATCAATGCCGTCGGGCGACGGCTCGCCGAGAACGGTGCCGAGATCATTGCCGAGCAGAATGCCCCTGTCCTGAACACGCCTGAGTGGCTGGGCGAGGCTCTGGTCGGAGATTGGGGGATGGATCTTGCGCTTGCGATGACCAGTGTCCACGCAACGCCTGCGCCGCACGATCTGACCCTGAAGACGCAAGCCGATGCGCCCGCTTTGGCCAGGGAAACCGGGGGCATCATTCTGCCGACCGGCTCGCTGCGCCTTCCCGGGCGCCCGCAGATCTCGGCGCTGCCGGGCTATGCAGATGGCGCATGGTGGGTGCAGGATGCTGCGGCATCGCTGCCCGCAAAATTGCTTCCTTTGCCAGAGGACGGGCGCGTGCTGGACATCTGCGCGGCGCCGGGTGGAAAGGCGCTGCAATTCGCCGCTCAAGGTGCGCAAGTGACGGCTCTGGATCTGTCGGAGGCCCGCTTGCTCCGCCTTCAGGACAATCTGACCCGTACCGGCTTGGAGGCCGAGACGATCTGCGCTGATGCTCTGGACTGGCAGCCCGAGTTGCCGTTTCACGCAATTCTGCTGGATGCACCCTGTTCGGCCACCGGCACGATCCGGCGGCATCCGGACCTGCCGCATCGCACGTCAGGCAAAATCGACGATCTGGTCGCGTTGCAACGGCGTTTGATCGACCGCGCGGTGGGCTGGCTCGCGCCGGGCGGTGTCTTGGTCTACTGCACCTGCTCGCTACTGAAACCCGAGGGTGAAGCGCAGGCGAGCCACATGGCGGAACACGCAAGACTGGATCTGCTGCCACTCACGGAAGCGGATGGCGTGCCCAGCGAATTCATCACCGACAACGGCCATCTCAGGACCCGGCCCGATTTCTGGCAGGACAAGGGTGGTCTTGACGGGTTCTTCGCGGCCCGGTTCCGTCGGAGACCATGACAAAATCCCATTCAATGTGTAGTTTGAATGATACCAATACGTTCGGGCGGACCGGAACATGAAAAGCATCGGCCAGATGGCGGGAACACGCCTTCCGAGACATCTGACGGCGCGCATCGCAAGCTGGGGCGCGGCGCCGGGTGCGCTTGTGTGGCAACCTGCACCGCCTGTCGCCGGTGATCCCGCCATTGCACGGCGTCTCGCCAACGGGATCCTGCTGCTGGAAGGGCGGCTGGTCGAGACCGAAGCTGCGACGCCCTGGGACATCGACGCTCCCGATGCGACCTGGGAAGCCGCGCTGCACGGCCATGCCTGGCTGGACCATGTTGCAGCGACCGAAGATCCGCGCCTCTGGGCGCATTTCCGCCGATGGATGTGGGAGTGGCTGGACCGCTATGGCGAGGGTGAAGGCCCTGGATGGTCCCCCGATCTTGTCTCGCGCCGCCTGACGCGGTGGATTGCGTATTCGGTTCAGCTTTTGAATGGCGCGCAATCTGAGGACTCGGCCCGCTTCTTCCGGGCGCTTGGCGTACAGGCGAGATATGTGGATTGGCGTTGGCCCGAGACCACGCCTGGGGTGCCGCGGATCGAAGCGCTCGCAGGCCTTGTCTATGCGCATTTGAGCTTGGAAGGAGCAGGGCCGGAGACCGAGCGAAGCATCGCCGAGCTGGGGCGCGAAGCGGACGCTGTCGTGCAGGCTGATGGAAGCGTTTCGAGCCGCAGCCCAGAGGCCCTGGCACGTGTGGTTTCGGTTCTGGCCTGGAGCCTGCGCAGTATCGAGGAAGCCGGACGAACGCCCGCAGGAACGCACGCACTTGCCATCAAACGTGCACTGCCCGTTTGGCGCGCATTGCGTCATCCCTCGGGCGCCCTTGCGCGTTTCCATGGCGGGCGCCCCGGATTGGATCTGCCGATGGAAGATATTGAGCAGGCGGCTGGTCTTACGATCGAGACGCCGCGTGCCGCGCCAATGGGCTATCGTCGTCTCCAAGAGGGCGATTCTGTCCTGATTGCGGACTGCGCTGCCCCGCCCGCCGGTATTCATGCGGCTTCCGCACATGCGAGCCCACTTGCCATCGAGTTCTCTCACGCTGACCAGCCCATCATCGTCAATAGTGGGCCGGGTCTTGGGTTTGGCCCCAAAACAGGCGTCACCGCCCGCCAGACCGCGGCTCATTCCATGATCGAGATTGGCGGCGCATGCCCGTCGCAACTGCACGCCACTTCTGGTGATCCCCTGCTGCTTCTGCCTGCTCGCGTCACCGCGCGCGTGTCTCACGATGCGCGTGGCACGTGGCTCCTTGCGGACAGCACACACTACGAGGCAAGATTCGGGTTAAAGACCGAAAGGCGTATCAGGCTGTCTCGCGATGGTGTCCGTCTCGAAGGTGAGGACACGGCGCTGGCTACATCTGCCCAAACGCGTGCGCTTGCGGCAGAGACGCTGGGTGACAAGGCTAAGCCCATGGCCCTGCGCTTCCACATCCATCCGGATATCCGAGTGGCGCTTGCGCTGAACGGCAGGGCGGTGTCGCTGAGGCTGCCTGACGGGGCGCTGTGGATGTTCTCGGCTGATGCGGATAAATTGGCTGTGCATCCCAGTCGCTATTTCGACGAGGACCGGCCCAAGCCGCGTGCGACATCTCAGATCGTGGCCTCATCGTCGCTTCTGGAGTACTGGGGCCGCATAACATGGTCGTTGGAACGCTTGCCGGACGGGACTTCGCCTCTCCAGATGCAGGTGCAGTAAGCGCCGCGACCGCCCAGACCGACAGCCCTGCGAGGAGCCCACATGTCCGATCTCGTTCCCTTGCGCAGCGCGCTGATCTCCGTGTCTGACAAGACTGGGCTCGTCAAACTGGGGGAGGCGCTGGCAGGCGCTGGCGTCGAGTTGATCTCGACCGGCGGCACGGCCAAAGCGCTGCGTGACGCCGGGCTCGTTGTCAAGGATGTTGCTGAGATCACCGGCTTCCCAGAGATGATGGATGGCCGTGGGAAGACGCTGCATCCCATGGTGCATGGCGGCCTGCTGGCGGATCGTTCCGACGAGGGCCATTTAGCGGCCATGGACGCGCACGGGATTGCTGCGATCGATCTGCTCGTGGTCAATCTCTACCCCTTCGAGGCGACAGTCGCCGATGGCGCGGGTTATGCCGAGTGTGTCGAGAATATCGATATTGGGGGCCCTGCGATGATCCGGGCGGCCTCGAAGAACCACGCCCATGTGGCGGTTGTTGTCGATACCGAGGACTATGATCTGGTGACTGCCGCCCTAAAGGCGGGCGGTACAACCTTGGTCCAGCGTCAGCAGCTTGCCGCCACCGCATATGCCCGCACTGCGGCCTATGATGCGGCGGTGTCGGGCTGGATGGCTCGGGCCGTTGGCGACGAGACCCCACGTCGCCGTGCCTTCGCAGGCACGCTCGCGCAGGGCCTTCGGTACGGCGAGAACCCGCATCAGCGCGCGGCGTTCTATGTCGACGGTGCTCGACGGCCCGGGGTTGCGAGTGCGGAGCAGCTTCAGGGAAAGGAGCTTTCCTACAACAACATCAACGACACGGATGCAGCGTTCGAACTGGTTGCCGAATTTGATCCTGCGACGCCCACGGTTGCCATCATCAAGCATGCAAATCCCTGTGGCGTGGCCTCGGGGGCGAATTTTGTCGAGGCTTATGGACGTGCCTATGATTGCGACCGTGTCTCGGCCTTTGGCGGGATCGTGGCGCTGAATGGCATGCTGGACGGAGCGACCGCCGACAAGATTGCCGAGATCTTCACCGAAGTTGTGATCGCACCGGCTGCCGATGCAGATGCCTGCGCTGTTTTTGCGGCAAAGAAGAACCTGCGTCTTCTGATCACCGGTGGACTGCCACAGCCCGAAGACCGGCTATCCTGGCGGCAGGTGGCTGGCGGCTTTCTGGTACAGGACCATGATGCAGGTCGCATGAACATGGAGGATCTGAAGGTCGTCACAAAGCGGGCACCCTCGGCTGCCGAGATGTCAGACCTGCTGTTTGCCTGGAAGGTTGCCAAGCACGTCAAGTCCAACGCCATTGTCTATGCCAAGGCTGGAGCAACAGTCGGCGTTGGCGCAGGGCAGATGAGCCGAGTGGATTCGACCCGTATCGCCGCGCGCAAATCCGGAGATATGGCCGAGGCGCTTGGCCTTTCGGTACCGACGGTACAGGGCGCAGTGGTTGCCTCCGACGCATTCTTTCCTTTCGCGGATGGACTTTTGACTGCGGCAGAGGCCGGTGCGACAGCGGTGATCCAGCCGGGTGGATCCGTGCGCGATGACGAGGTGATTGCAGCGGCAGACGAAGCAGGTCTTGCCATGGTCTTCACAGGGATGCGCCACTTCCGGCATTGATCCTGACAATCCCGTTCTCTGGTCAATTCAGTCGAAAACCTCGGATACCCGTCCGGCCTCCAGCAGAGCATCGGGCGGCAGAACGGCGCGATAGGTCTTTGCCAATGTGATTGCCGCAAGGACCGAGCCCAGCATTGATAGGAAGACCGATAAGTAGGTTAGCACTACGAAGCGCAGGGTAACTTCGCCCGCTCCGGTAAAGGACGGCCCTTCAGCATCTGCCCAGCTCGTCACGGCTTCGGCGGCCCACCAGAAAGGGCCAGCCCCAGCGATCAGGCCAAGAGCCAATGGCAGCCGGGCGCGCCATGCCCAACGTATCGCACTCACCAACGACAAACGCCCGGTCAACACGATATCTGGCTGCGTGAGGCCGATCAGAAAGACCGCAAGCAGACTTGTGGCACTGAGAATGGGGTAGGTTGGATCATCAATCAGACCTTCCACGTCCGGATGACCAAACGCCGCCACTGAGCCGACTATCAAAACGAACAGTACAAGCATCGCCAGCATCAACATGAACTGCATTGCCACGAACAGCGCCAGCCGGGGAAAGGCCGCGCGGCGCAGAGCCTCGTAGCCACGCAGGACCCCTCCGGTCAGCAAGGTCGGATAGATGGCGAATGCAATCGATGTCTCCGCCAAGACCCATGCGAGCATCACGACAACGATCGTGGCCAGTTCGAAGGCTTCAGGAGTTGCCTGCCCGTCGGGCATGGGTACCAGTTCAGGTGCAAGGTTCGCAGCCGTCAGCATGATGGATGTAGACAGAAGAGGTGCCGCATTCGCGCGTATTGCGGGAAAGAGCAGCGTGTAGAGTGGCGCATTGAGATCTATCTTCGGCATGTGGCCTTTCGGGCGTTCGTGGTGCGCGTATATTGAGTGAAAGGTTGCGACAATCGGGCTTTGCGTGCAACGCGAAGCGATCCTTCGGCGTGCTGGATGTCGCATTCCGCGAAAACGCTCCGGTCAAGGCACTGCACATTGCGAAAACGCTCCAGTTTGACCGCAGCCTTAAGTGTCAGGTGCGCGCAAGATGAACGCGCCGGAAGACGAGAGTGAGCATGAGCGTCGCCAGCGGTCCGCGGCCCATGGCAGGCGCATCGCGAAAGGGGTGACGCCCGTAGCAATACAAGATGCAGTGGCTCATCCGTGCGGCGCGCATGGGGTAGCCGGCGGGCGCGTGATGTGTCGGAAGTTGATCGATCGCGTGTGCGGTATCGCAGCACCCGACCAGACGACGCTGTCCTGCGCAAAGCCATAAAAGAGGTCGCTGCTGAGCGGCGGCGTTTCGGATGTCCGTTGCCCGGCAGCGGGTTGCGCAGCACAACCGCGAGAGGGGGCGCATTCACACAACGGAGAGCGCAAAACGGGGGTCGCAAAACGGAGGGACGAAGACAATCAGAACCGCCCGCACCTGTCGCCCGGCAGTCTCACGCCCAGCGAGATTGCAGCGAGAATGACGTCGCAAGCGCAGGCCGCGCGGGGCCAGAAATCAACACGCGGATCCGCCGAAAGCTGGAGGAGAGTTGGGGCTCGGGTCATCAGCACCAACCTGAATCAAGAATATTGGTAATGCCTGAGAACGCTGTGCGCGGCAGGGCGTTTCCAACTCCGTCTGCTGTGAGAACCCTCTGGGCGGTTCCGCAAGCCGGGAGATCAGGCTGAAAGGACAGCGTCCCTTTGCGCGGCTTCATATGCCATCATTGCCCGCTTTAAAGGCACACCCCAGTGATAGCCGCCCAGCCCTCCGTCGCGCCGCATGGCCCTGTGGCAGGGGATCAGCCACGATACCGGGTTACGCCCGACTGCCGAGCCTACTGCGCGGACCGCTTTTGGATTCCCGATCACTTTGGCTATCTCGGAATACGTAGTGACCCGTCCTGATGGTATCGCCATCAGTGCTTCCCATACTTTTATCTGAAATGGCCCGCCGACAGGCGCGAGCGCAACTTCTCCGCCGCCGAACGCTGCCTCGACCCATCCGCACAAAGGATCCGGATTTTCGACGAACTCTGCCTCGGGCCAGCGTCCGGTCATGTCATCCCACGTCCAGTCACGCCCGAATTCGGCGGCAAAGGCGAGACCGCAGAGCCCTCGCTCTGTGCCCATGGCCAGCGCTTCCCCAAAGGGCGATGGGAACCAGCCGTAGTGGATCACTAGCCCTTTGCCTCGACGGGCGTACGCGCCAGGCGTCATCGCTTCCCAACGCACGAACAAGTCATGCAGGCGGCCCGGTGACGATAGTCCGGACTCGAACGTGGCATCGAGTACAGTGAACCGCTCTGCTAGCAGGCTCTTTGCATGATCCAACGTCAGGTATTGCAGGTATTTCTTGGGACTGACCCCAACCCAATGGCTGAACACCCGCTGAAAATGCGTAGGGCTCAGGCCGATTGCCTCAGCGACGTTCTCGAGCGCAGGCTGATCGCTGGCGTTCGATTCCAGATAGCGCAGGGCGGCAGCCATCAGGTCGTACTGGAACCTGTCGTGATCTGTTACGATGTTCATTTTCAGGTGCTCCTCGCGTTCTCCTGATCTGAACACCTGTTTATGCGGGCAGGCGCCGTGCGCCCACCCGGATCTTGCGCTATTCTGCGGCGGCAGTCGTGCCCATGGGTTCGGACAGCTCGTCCAAGGTGCGGTGGCATTCGATCACATGTTTGGTGCCATCCGGGTCGACAAGCCTGGGTGGATCGATCTTGTCGCAGGTCCCATCTATTGCCATCGGGCAACGGTCGAAGAATGGACAGCCGACATCGACGATCTTGACCCCGCGGGATATGCCCGCCATCGCCTCGCGTGTCTTGGTCGTGTCTTCCAACCAGCCGACCCGCATCTCGGGCACCGATCCGATCAGCAGCCGTGTGTAGGGGTGGAAGGGCGGCGATAGAACCTCGTCCACCGGGCCTTGTTCGACCACGCGTCCGGCATAGAGCACCACGATGTCATCGGCGAAGCTGGAGACGGTCGAAAGGTCATGGCTGATGAAGACGAAGGACACGCCGGTGTCCCTGCGCAGCTTCTCCAGCAGCTTGATGACATTTGCCCCGACGATGGAATCGAGCGCGGACGTAACCTCGTCGCACAGCAAAACCTCCGGCTTGGCTGCAAGCCCGCGCGCAAGGTTCACGCGCTGCTTCTGACCACCGGACATCTCGGCTGGATAGCGGCCTTCAAATTCCTGAGGAGGCTCGACGAGGCGCAGGATTTCCAGCATCCTTTCGCGCCGGGCGCGGCCCGTCAGCCCGTGATAGAAAGTCAGAGGCCGCCCGATGATCTCGCTGATGGTCTGGCGCGGGTTCAGCGCGGTGTCTGCCATCTGGAAGATGAACTGCACCTGCTGCAGATCCTCGCGTGGACGGGAGCGCAGATCGGGTGCGAGCTCTTTGCCATTCAGCACGACCTCACCCTCGGCGGCGGGCAACAGCCCAGCCATCACGCGCGCAAGCGTGGACTTGCCGCAACCGGATTCGCCGATCACGCCGACCACGTGGCCGCGTTCCACATCGACATTCACATCGCGCAGAACCTTGATGGCGGGCGTGCCGTCGGTGTTCTTCCCATAACCTGCCGTCACACCCTTGACCTGAAGGGCGGGAAGATCGCGGCGGTGCTCACCGGTTGTCCCCTCACCCTGACCGGCTTCCGGCGTAGGGCGCACGGCGGCCATCAGACGGCGGGTATAGCTGTGTTTGGGGTTGTTGATGATCTGCTCGGTCGGTCCCTGCTCCATCACTTCGCCCGAATAGAGCACGACGATATGATCCGCAATCTGGGCGACGACGGCCAGATCATGGGTGACGTAGATCGCTGCCGATCCTTCTTCCTCGATCACCTTCTTGAAGGCCTTCAGAACTTCGATCTGGGTGGT
>JBGCFK010000048.1:0-3205 GCA_045106875.1 Paracoccaceae bacterium
GCCGGCCATCCCGTGGGGCTCAGCCCCTCGATTGACGCCGCCAAAGCGGATCGGTTTGCGTCAAACCCGTGGATCATCTCGGAGGACGCACAGAATTCAGCTTTGCCGTCTTGTTGATTGTTGCCGCGATGTCCGTACACAACCAATCCGACAGAAATGTTCTCATCAAGGTTGGCTAGGAAATTGACAGCCTCGCGCTTGGCGATCTCCATCTTGGTCTCGCCGCCAATAGATCCCGCCATGGACCCCGATGCATCAATCGCAAGGATCAGATGGGACGCGGGCAGTTTGCCGTCGACGCCTGCTGGACGATTGCAAGCCAGCAAGTCGTATGCCGGAATTTCAGGCTTGCATTGACTGACGTCGATCGAAATATCGGCGGTGATCTTGTCGAAGAGCGCCTGACACTTCTCATTGAGACGCCCTGCCGAGACGTCTGTTGAGAAAGTAAGAACGAGTGCTGTGCTGAAGAATGTGATCGAACGCATATCAGATTTTTCCATTTTTTTAATATCTTAACGCGGCTTTGTGAATTGGCATCGTCATGATGTTCGCACGCGCCGTGATCGTCCACAAACGGGAAAGCGACTGCGCTCGTCAGGGGAGTTGGCAAACGGCAGAAGTGGACCGATCGTGCCAGCTATAACCCATGTTTTGGCTCGTCCGGGCGTGTTTGTCTGCAACATTCAGGCTTTCGCGTAGCAGCTTGAACATCAGCGGCACAAGAGACGTCAGCTTGCAGTTTTTCGATCAGCCAATCCGGGCCGACAATCCGCCATCAACAGGCAGAACGATGCCTGTAATGTAAGCTGCTTCGTCAGATGCAAGGAAGAGTCCTGCATTGGCCACATCCCATGCCGTACCCATCTGACGTCGAAGAGGCACCTGCGCGTCCCGCTCTGCGCGGATCGTTGCCCGCTCCACTCCGCTCTCCAGGGCGCGTCGCTCGATTGCCATAGGGGTATCCATAAGCCCGGGCAGGATAACATTGGCGCGAATGCCGCTCTCGGCGTTCTCCATTGCAATGTGGTGGGTGAAGGTGTTCACGGCGCCCTTGGAGGTCTTGTACGTGACCGTACCTCGCGCACAGACAGCCGAGGTCGAAGAGACCGTCAGAATAACCCCAGATTGCTGGCCCCTCATCACCGGCAGCACGTGTTTGCATGTCATGAACATACCCTTGAGGTTCATGTTCATTAGCTCATCCCACATGTCGACATCCATCTCAGTCGTCGATCGGTCGCCACGAGATCGTCCGACATTGTTGTGGAGGATATCGATACGACCCAAAAGCCGCTGGCCGCTGGCCGCAATCTCGGCACAGTCACGTTCTCGGGTTATGTCCGCAGCGAGGACATGGACTTCAGCCCCGGCTTTGCGACAAAGATCTGCCGTTGCCTCAGCTCTGCTCTGGTCGATATCCACGAGAAGCAGACTGGCGCCTTCCTCGGCGAAGCGGAGAGCGGTCGCGCGTCCATTGCCCATCGTCTCACCCGGCTGCTGGCCAGCGCCGACGATGATTGCCGTCTTATTCTTCAGTCGCATGACTTCGCTCCGATTGCCTTGGGTGCAAGATAGCTTCTAGATCGCTCGGCTGGCGCGGCATAGACCGTGTCGAGATCAATCAGATGGGAGGCGGAAATGGCGGAACGTCAGAGAACAGTTGTGGTGACCGGAGCAGCGCGCGGGATCGGTCGGGGCATGGCAGAGGTATTTCTTGCGGCGGGTGACCGAGTTGTTGGGATCGACGTGGACGAAGCTGTACTCGAGACCAGCGCAGCTGCGGCGTTCGAGCCTGTGATTGCAGACGTTGGCGACATTGCAGCTTTCGAAGCTGCGCTCGCCGATGTGATCAGCAAATTCGGGTGTCTCGACATTCTGATAAACAATGCCGGGGTGACGCGGCGGGCAGATCTGATGGATCTGACAGAGGCCGACTGGGACCGGATCATGCGGGTGAACGCAAAGGGTGTCTTCTTCGGCCAGCAGATTGCTGGACGTCACATGATGGACCGCGGCGAGGGACGGATCATCAACATCGCATCTGTTGCTGGAAAGGGATATCCGGACAGCTCCAACGCCATCTACGCGGCCAGCAAAGGCGCGGTGATCACGATGACCCGGATGGCGGCACACCGGATGGGACCGCACGGTGTGACAGTGAACGCGATCTGTCCCGGCATCACCGAAACCGAGATCTTCCAAGGTATCGTTTCACGGGATTCCGAAGCGCGCGGTGTTCCCTACGAAGATGTCCACGCCGAGAAAGTCGCCAATGTGCCAGTGCGCAGGACAAACACGGTGGAAGAAGTGGCGCAGATGGCCCTGTATCTTGCCTCGCCGTCAGCCCGAAATATCACCGGGCAGGCCATGCACATCGACGGTGGATTGATCATGGATTGAGACGTGCACTGCGTAAAATGAGAAACTGTCTGCTTCCCAGTATGGGCTGTCCATCGTCAAAGATTACGGGCCAAAGAGCAGCCCGGGCCAAGGGAGCATATGGGTTATCTTTCTGGTTTGATCATGCGGCGGATCTGCCGTGAAGCAAGCGCCTGTTCTCGATGGTCTTTCGCCTGAACCTTTCTCGTCGAGCCCGTATGCCATTCTCGCCCATCAATCTGCCAACCCGACGATGGCCGACGGGCAGGCCAAGTCCTTTCAACTCTTTGGTCATTCGGGCACAGCCATGGCTGCCGCGTTCTTTGGATTATTCCTCGCCTTGTTGAGAATGCGGTTCTCTCGCCAAAGCAGCTCGCTTTCACAGGCAAGGTCCAGATCTTTGCTCGAAACAACCTCGGTGTCCCGGAGCACTATGACCATTCGTTCAGTGTCGACATTCAGACGCCGATATCATCAGCAACCTGTTCGCGTGTCAGCCCCCTTGTCAGTCCGGTGCGCATGGCATCAGCCCGGAATTCGTCTTTGCGTTTCGGTCTCTTCGTCAGTGTGACTATCAGTCTCCTGTGCTGCAATAAATGCTGTCAGAGGGGCGGCATCACACCGCGAGCGGTCCAGAGGGCTCGAGGCCGGCATCTGATCGAACAGATCGGCAACCCTGTCGGCAAGACCACCGCCACTTCTTTGATCCGGGAGATCAGGATAACCAGTGTCGGATGGTTGCCAAACTGGCCAAACCACCTGCTGGTCCGCCGACTTCCTGTACTTACGCGTGCCATACGCATGCCATACGCTTGCGGTACGG
>JBGCFK010000480.1:0-22172 GCA_045106875.1 Paracoccaceae bacterium
GCGCTGGATCGAATTCACGGTGATGGGCAAGGAATCGCACACCGGGTCCACGCCCATGCACATGCGGGTCAACGCCGGGCGTGGGCTGGCGCAAATCACCGAGCTCGTCCACGAGATCGCCATGAAGCACCAGCCCAACGCTGTCGGTGCCATCGGCCATGTGGAGATATACCCGAACAGCCGCAACATCATCCCCGGCAAGGCAGTCTTCACGGTGGATATCCGCAGCCACCTCATGCCGGTGTTGCAGGAGATGATCGACGAATTGATGGCAAAGGCCCCGCCGATGATCGAGGCCCTCGGCTGCGCCATGGAAACGAAGATCGTAGGCCAGTTTGACCCGCCAGCCTTTGACGATGGCTGTGTGCGGGCCGTACGCGACGCCGCCGAGCGGTTGGGGTATAGCCACATGAATATCGTCAGCGGGGCAGGCCACGACGCCTGCTGGATCAACAAGGTCGCACCCACCTGCATGGTGATGTGCCCGACTGTGGATGGCCTCAGCCACAACGAGGCCGAGGAGATCACGCCGGAATGGGCCGAGAAAGGCACAAACGTGCTCTTTCACGCGGTGGTCGAGACGGCGGAGATCGTGGAATAGATGCGCATCGACGACTCTATCGTGATGTCTTACGAAAAGGTTTGTCTTCCATACTTGATGGTGAACCTCGACCGTTGGTCGATTGATCATTATTTGGCATTCATTTGTGACGAAAAGAACAAGATTTCGGACAATGTCATCGTACTTGAGATTGATCCATACGGTGACTGTGACGATGATTTTCTTGACTTCGAGGGACGGCTCTACAACTGGGAATTGTCACTTCAATCTGTCGCATCTGTTCGCAACAATTATATCGGCCAGTTCGGTCGCGACAATCGTGAAGAACTGGCTGCAGCTATGCGGTACTTTATTGAATTCGACGCATACTACGATGGCAAAGATCGCGTAGGCGGGAAGTATGTCTGGGGCGGCGGGCGCCTACCAAAGCGAAGAGACCCAAGCGAGTTTGGCAAGATTGGAGGTCATCCTAAATGACTGAAGTCATCAGAGGCGTCAGCCTGTGCACCGCCGGTCGCACATGGAATGTCGATGTCCTGATCGGGGTCCAGGCTTGACCGCTGCTGCCACCCACCAAGCTGTCCCGGGCTTGCCCGGGACCTCATGGAATCCGCCCAGGCGAACGAATTCGGCCATGTCACGACAGTACTTCGTCTACATTCTCGTCTCCCGCTCGGGCAACGCGCTTTATACCGGCATGACGAACGACCTGCGCCGGCGGCTGGATCAACATCAGCAGGGTCAAACCGGCGCGCACACGCAGAAATACCGCATTCGCAAGCTGGTCTGGTTCGAGGTGCACGCAGATCTCGAAACCGCCAACAAGAGAAAAAAACGCATCAAGCGCTGGCGCAGGCAAAGGAAGATCGACCTGATCGAAAGCGTCAATCCGACATGGCGGGATCTGGCGTTCGAGATACCGTATTGACCAAATCAAGGAGGTCCCGGGTCAAGCCCGGGACAGCTCGGGGAGAGATGACATGACCAAGGTAATCAAAGGCGGCACAGTCTGCACCGCCGACCGCACGTGGAAAGCGGATGTCCTGATCGAGGGCGAGAAGATCGCGGCCATCGGCGAGAACCTCCAAGGCGACGAAACCATCGACGCCTCCGACGCCTACGTGATCCCGGGCGGCATCGACCCTCACACGCACCTGGAAATGCCCTTCATGGGCACCACCGCCGCCGAGACCTTCGAATCCGGCACCTGGGCCGCGGCCACGGGCGGCACGACCATGCTGGTGGACTTCGTGCTGCCGGGCGAGGATGGCTCGTTGCTGACTGCCATCGACAGCTGGGACGCCAAGTCCCGCGACCAGATCTGCGTCGACATCGGCTATCACTGCGCCATCGTGGGCTGGAACGAACAGATCCACACCGAGATGGCCGAGGTCGTCAAACGCGGCGTGAACACGTTCAAGCACTTCATGGCCTACAAGGGTGCGCTGATGATCGAGGACGACGAGATGTTCGCGTCGTTCCAGCGCTGTGCCGCGTTGGGGGCCATGCCTCTGGTCCATGCCGAAAACGGCGACGTGGTGGCTGCGTTGCAGGAAAAATACATGGAGGAGGGATGCACCGGCCCCGAAGGCCACGCCTTCTCGCGCCCGCCTGAGGTCGAGGGCGAGGCCGCCAACCGCGCCATCATGATCGCCGATGCGGCGGGTGTGCCCTTGTACATCGTGCATGTGTCCTGCGAGCAGGCGCACGAGGCCATCCGGCGCGCGCGGCAGAAGGGAATTCGCGTGTTCGGCGAGCCTCTGATCCAGCATCTGGTGCTGGACGAGTCCGAGTACTTCGACAAGGACTGGGACTATGCGGCGCGCCGGGTCATGTCGCCGCCCTTCCGGGGCAAGGAACATCAGGACGGGCTGTGGTCGGGCCTTGCGGCTGGTTCTCTGCAAGTGGTGGCCACCGACCACGCGGCGTTCTCGACCGATCAGAAACGCATGGGGCTGGCGGGCTTTCCGATGATACCGAACGGCACCGGCGGGCTCGAGGACCGGATGCCCGTGCTCTGGACCAGGGGGGTCGAGACGGGACGCCTGACCGCGAATGAATTCGTCGCGGCGACGTCTACCAACATCGCCAAGATCCTGAACATCTACCCCAAGAAGGGTGCGATTGTGGAAGGCGCGGATGCGGACGTGGTGGTCTGGGATCCGAAGATCTCGAAGACCATTTCGGCGACAACGCAGAAATCCATCATCGACTACAACGTGTTCGAGGGGATCGAGGTGACGGCGCAGGCGCGGTATACGCTCAGCCGCGGCGAGGTGGTGTGGGAGCACGGCAAGAACAGCCAACCCCGCCCGGGTCGCGGGCGTTTTGTGCCGCGTCCCGCCTTCCCGGCAGTCAACGAGGCGCTGGCACGGTGGAAAGAACTGACCGCCCCCCGGAAAGTGCAACGCGACCCGATGAACATCCCGAGCGGGGTTTGATCCTCGACGAGCAACGTGGGCTTAGAGAGCAGTTCGCAGAGCATGCGGACGAAAGCTGGCTGTATTTTTTCGCGCTGTTCGGACGGTTCGAGTATGCCATGAAGGAAGTTGGTTGGCTGGTGCAAGGACGGCGGCGTCCTTTTGCAGAGTGGGACGACGTTGCTAGAATTCTGTCAGATGAATTCTGGGAGCGGTTCAGAAACTGCGCAGCCACCGCTGTCTTGTTTGACGAGCCAGCGAGGGAGCGCGAGCTTGTGAACGGTCAGGCGGTCTGGCCTGATGTGCCTCCGCGCCCGCCTTCGGACAATGTCAGTTTGTTTAGGGGGCTTAAGAAAATCCGAAATAACCTGTTCCACGGCGATAAGTCTGTAGGTCGGGAGAGGGATCAAGCGTTGGTTGCTGCTGGGGTAGCGATCTTGGATGAAACTTGGTCGATGATCAGGGATACCCCTGATGCACAAGGGTTTCGATTTGCATTCTTGGGTGCGCCCAATAATGGATAAGTCGTCGGGGATCTCCGCCTCCGCCCTCAACATGGTCCTCCAGATCAACGATGGGCCAGTTCGTGCGCTGTTGCGGAGTGATATGGTGCACTGACGTGCCCCCACAGGAAGGAGGAGCTATGGGCCGGATACCACTTCACGGATGCGCCGCGACCACGCACGCTGCCTGAGCAGCGATACAGCGATCGAAAGCTTCGATTGTGGAGCAGATCTGGATTTATGGTCTGAACCAGAAAACAGTGGCGAAATGAAAGAAGCGCCAAATCTTGGATGATGCACCGATGGGGCCGAAGGAGCCGCGCTCATCCGTTCTCAGCAAAGAGGAAGAGGCGCTGGCGGCTGCCTTTCGCTGTCACAGGTCGCTGCCGCTCGATGACTGTCGATATGCCCTGCAGGACATGACCCCACATCTGTCGCGATCCTTGTTCCATCGCCTGTTTCAACGCCATGAAATCAGCCGCCTGTCCGGTATCCAGGGGGGCAAGCCGAAGACGCAATTCAAAACATACCCGATTGGCTACTTCCAAACCGATATCGCCGAAGTGTGGTTCGGGGAAGGCAGGCCCTACATGCTCGTCGCCAACGACCGCACAAGTGTTCCGATTTGATGCTGGCACCGTGCCCAGTCGGCTTGAGTACGATCTCGGATTGCGGGTCCGGGCTCTCAAACGGAACGCTTCTCTCAACCTGAAAGGCGCACACTCGCATCGGCGCGTTCGAAGACCTCGGGCCGCAGACAGGTCACCATGCCGTTGCCTTCGGGCATGTGGATATATCCCTCCTCGATCACCGGCAGGTTCTGTGCGATTTCACTGTACCAACTGGTGTAGAAGGCCCGCACGCTCTCTTGAACCAGCGCGTTCGGTGCGTTCAGCGTCAAATGCGTGCAAGCTGCCCAGGCGAGCGGTCCTGTGCAGTCATGGGGGGCGATGGGCAGGTGAAACGCCTCTGCCATCATGGCGATCGCCTTGGCTTCGGTGAGCCCGCCACACCAGCCCAGATCCATGATCACAACGTCCAGTGCGCCGGCTTCCATGAAGGACCGGAAGGCTGCCCGCGTGGCCATGGTCTCGGAGCCTGCGATCTTGGGACGGACCTGTCGTCGCAGATCCGCCCAGGAGGATGGCGCGGTCGCAGGCATGGGATCCTCGATCCAGTATATGTCATAAGGCTCCAGCGCACGCGCGATCTCGGCCATGGCATGCGGCTGCCAAAGCAGGTGCATCTCGGCCATGATCTGCATCTCGGAACCCGCAGCATTGCGTATCTTGGCGAAGGGTTCGATAGCCTCAGCCAACTGGTCAGGCGTGATCCCTGCGCCATAGGAAGCCTCTGCTGCAAAGTCGAAGGGCCAGATCTTCATGCCCGTGATGCCCTGAGACAGCAGACTTTCGGCAATCTTCCCGGCATCGGTCAGAAAACCGTCGAGGTCTTCATATGGCCCCTGCTGTGCGCCAAGCCCCCAGTTCTCGGTTGATTGCCCGATCGAGCCGCGCACGTACTTGTAGCCTGCACATGTGTTGTATGTCCGGATCCGCTCGCGGCAGCGCCCACCCAGCAGTCGCCAGACGGGTTGGTCCAGACACTTGCCCCAAAGATCCCACAGCGCCATGGCGATTGCCGAGTTCCCCCGCCCCTCCGCACCAGCACCATTGTAGCCGACATATGGCTGCAGCCGCTTCTGGATCGCCTCGCGGTTACGGGCATCCTGACCCAACAACAGCGGTGCCGCCGTGTCGTGGATGTAGGCCTCGGTGGATGGCGACAGGAAGAAGCTTTCACCAGTGCCCTTTACCCCGTCGGCTTCGATGGTGACCCACAGGAGGTTCGGAAACTCCTCCAGTCGAAGCGTTTCTACGCCAGTGATCTTCATGCTGTGCCCTCTTGCCAACCCGCCGACTGCACGCCAGAACGGAGAAATAACAATGCAGGGGGACAAGATGCGGCTCAAGGGCAAGCGTGTATTTATCACGGCGGCAGGCGCCGGGATCGGCCGGGCCAGCGCTGAGGCGTGCATTCGGGAAGGCGCCGAAGTGGTCGCGACGGATGTAAAGGCTGAACTGTTGGAAGGTCTGGATTGCCAGACCCAAGTGCTGGATGCGCTTGACCCGGAGAAGATCGCCGAGCAGGTGCCAGCAGCCGCGCCTGACGTGCTGTTCAACTGTGCGGGGTTTGTGCATGCGGGGACGGTGCTGGACTACACGGACGAAGAGTTTGATTTTGCCTTCAACCTGAATGTCCGGGCGCAGTTCCGCACGATCCGGGCTGCGGTGCCGGGCATGATCGAACGTGGTGGCGGGTCGATCATCAACATGGCATCCGGCGCAAGTTCGATCATGGGCGCGCCGAACCGAACGCTTTATGGCGCCTCGAAGGCAGCCGTGATCGGACTGACCAAGGCGGTCGCAAAAGACTATGTGAAACAAGGAATTAGGGCGAACACCATCTGCCCCGGTACCGTCGACACACCGTCGCTGCATGACCGGTTGCGGGCCACTGGCGACTACGACAAGGCCCGTGCCGATTTCATCGCACGCCAGAGTATGGGTCGCCTTGCAACGGCGGATGAGATTGCTGCCCTTGTGGTCTATCTCGCCTCGGACGAGTCGAGTTTCATCACTGCGCAGGACTTCGTGATCGACGGCGGCTGGACCGCCTGACGCCGGGATCACCCCCGTATGGCAAGCGTATGGCATCTGTACCGCAAGCGTATGGCACGCGTATTTACAGGAAGTCGCGGGATGAACGCCGGGTAAAGGGATCTGCCATGCCCCGGCTTGCCGACATCGACCTGATCGTTTTCGATTGTGACGGAGTGCTGATCGACAGCGAGCTGATCGCGTGCGCAGCGGATGCCGAGCTGTTGAGCGCGGCGGGGTATCCCATCGACACCGCCGGCGTATCGGCGCGGTTTGCCGGGGTTCCGGGCCCTGCCATGTATGCCGAGATCGAGCAGGAACTGGGCCGCGCTCTTCCGCCTGATTTGCATGAGAAGGTCAAGGCACGGGTGATCGCCAGATACCGGACGGATCTTGTTGCAATCCCCGGCGTGACCGATCTTCTGACACGGCTGGAAACACCGCGCTGTGCAGCCTCCAGCTCGGAGCCAGCCAAGCTGGCCTCGGTCTGATCGAGACGGGGCTTTACGAAGCGTTCTCTCCGCATATCTACTTGGCCACATTGGTGGCACACGGCAAGCCTTCGCCGGATATCTTCCTCTATGCTGCCAAACAAAGAGCAACCGCTCCCGAGTGCTGCCTTGTTGTCGAAGACAGTGTCGCCGGTGCGATTTCGGCTCGGGCTGCCGGGATGCGTTGCCTCGGTTTCGTGGGAGGTGGCCATTGCGGGCCCGATCTGCCGGACCGTCTTCGGCAGGCAGGGGCACTCCATGTGATGGACGGGATATGCGAGCTTTTGAATTGGGCGTATTGATCACACCCATAGTCAGATCTGCCCGATGCTTTGGGATGCGTCCTCGACAATTCCTTCCTGACGCGGCATCACTCCACCCAAACAGATCGGAGGATATCAATGAAACTGATGCGTGTGGGCGCCAAGGGTGCCGAGAAGCCGGCGATGATGGATGCGGGCGGTGTGATCCGGGATCTCAGTGCCCATGTGGCGGATATTGATGGATCGGTACTGGGCGCGGATGGTCTGGCGAAGCTTGCCGCGATCGATCCTGCCAGCCTTCCGGCGATTGACGCCTCGTCCCGCATCGGTGCCTGCGTCGGCAATGTTCGCAACGTGATCTGCGTTGGCCTGAACTACACGGACCACGCCATCGAGACAGGCAACCCGATCCCGACAGAGCCCGTCTTGTTCTCGAAGGCTGTCACTTCGCTTGCCGGTCCCAATGACGATGTCGAGAAACCGCGTGGCTCGACCATGCTGGATTGGGAAATCGAGCTGGCTATCGTCATCGGCAAGCGCGCAAAGTACGTCTCGGAAGCGGATGCCATGGACTATGTGGCGGGTTTTGCCTGCTTCAACGATGTCTCCGAGCGCGAGTTCCAGACCACGCGCCCCGGTGGGCAATGGCTGAAGGGCAAGAGTCACGAGACCTTCGGCCCGCTGGGGCCATGGCTTGCCACCAAGGACGAGATCTCCGATCCGAACAACCTTGCCATGGAGTTGAAGGTCAACGGCAAGACCATGCAGAAGGGCTCGACCAAGACGTTCATCTTCCAGGTGCAGACGGTCGTCAGCCACATCTCGCAATACCTGACGCTGGAGCCTGGCGACATCATCCCGACCGGCACGCCTCCGGGCGTCGGTGCCGGCATGAAGCCACAGGTGTTCCTGAACCCCGGCGATGTCATGGACCTGTCAATGGACGGGCTTGGGTCGCAACGTCAGACCGTCGTTGCCGCGTGACAATGCCCGCGCGTGATCACCGCGAGTTCTTCCCGGTCGATATGGAGAACGGGTGGGAACGCATCCCGGGTTATCCCGACGGATTTGCCCGGCTGACGCTGGCCGACAGCCTCGATCCGGCCAACTTGCGCGGGCGTTCAACCCGGATCATCCGGATCGAGGCAGGGACGGTTCTGCCCCGCGCCGTCGTGCATGATACGTGCGAAGAGGTCTTCCTCTACCAGGGAGACCTCGTGGTCGGTTGCGATGAGAACGGCACTGGCGGCGAGGTCTTCAACGCCCCCACCTTCGCGATCCGCCCCGAACAGGTCATGCACGGTCCGTTCTCGTCACGGACCGGCTGTCTCATGTTCGAACTGCACTATTTCAACGACGCCCGTTAAAGTGTCCTTTGCATCGCTGTCCCTGCGACGACTGCCGAGGTTATCGCCAACGCGGCGGCTGTCCAGAGTGCGGGCGTGTAGGTGCCAGTGGCATCAAAGAGTGCGCCTGCAAGCCATGGGCCCGCCAACCCCGCGACGCCCCACGCCGTGAAGACGCGGCCATAGATCCGTGGACCTTCGGCCATCCCGAACCGCTTGGCCAGAACAGCCGGATAGGTTGCAATCAGTGCACCATAGCAAAAGCCGACTATTGCGAGCGCAGGCAAAACTGTCGTGTCGCTACCCAGAGCCAGCAGCACGCCTCCGGCACCGGCCAGCGGGATTGCGATCAACAGCCCTTTTGAAGGTAGTCGGTCGACCAGACTCCCGGCAATGAGGCTACCCGCCATGTTGAAGAGCGCGATCAGCACCGGAGCGAGCCAGAGCGCCGCTTGCTCGCCCGTGCGTGCGATCTCTGCCGCATGCCCGATGATCATCAGGCCCGCGAACACTCCGGTACCATAGGCAAACCAGATTATGGGTATGTTCGCCTTTGTCTTTGGGGTGCCCGTGGTCGGCGCCGAGACAGGCAATGCCAGCCCCGTACGCCGGAGCAGGCCCACGGCTCCGAGCCCGGCCAACAGCAGGCAACAGGCCAGCCCGGTCATCGCCAGCGGGAACCCTCCTGCCTCGAGCGCGGCGACGAACGCCAGCGGCGCAAGCGTGGCACCGACAGCATAGCTCGCAGTGACCGTCCCCATGGCGAGCCCCTCACGGCCCGGATTGGCATGTGCGGCCAGTTGCAGACCATACCCGTAACCAAGCCCGTTCGCGGCTCCGAACAGCAGGCTATACCCCAGCCAGATCATGCCAATCGTCGGACCCGCCGCCGCAAAACCCGCGCCCAAAGCCGCCAGCACCGCAGCGGTGCCGAGGATCGTGGTCGCACTGAAGCGTGCGTAGATTTGGGGACCCAGCAGCACAACCACCGTCAATGCCACCAATGCGAAGGAATAGGTCAGGCTTGCAGTCGCGCGCGAGACCTCGAAACGTGCCTCGAGCGGTTCAAGAAACACCGAGAACGCATGGACAGATCCGAGAACCGTGCAGAGCAGCGCAGCGGCGGCGAGCGCCAGGAGTCCCTGGCGCCCCATCCTGCTAGTAGGTTGCGCGCCCGCCAGACAGATCAAACACCCCGCCTGTCGTGAACGAGTTCTCTTCCGAACACAGCCATGTCACCATATTCGCGATCTCTTCGACGGTCACGAACCGGTTCCGCGGGATCTTGGACAGCATGTAGTCGATGTGGAACTGCTCGACCTGTTCGAAGATCGCAGTCTTTGCGGCTGCGGGTGTGATGCAGTTCACGGCGATGTCCTGTCCCGCCAGTTCCTTGCCCAGTGACTTAGTCAAAGCAATGACCCCGGCCTTGGCGGCGGAGTAGTGTGCGGCGTTGGGGTTGCCCTCCTTGCCCGCAATCGAGGCCGTGTTGACGATGCGGCCATAGCCTGATTCGACCATGTGCGGAGCGATGGCTTTGCAGCAGTAGAAGACGCCGTTCAGGTCAATGTCGATCACCTTTCGCCACTCGGCAGGGTCTGTGTCGATGACGGTCGCGTTGGCACCTGCAATCCCGGCATTGGCGCAGAGAATGTCGATTCCGCCCATCTCAGCCACCGTGCGTGCAGCGGCGGAGGATACCCGATCCCAATCGCTGACGTCCGGATCGTTGACGTAGACGGTGCCGCGGCCTTCCAGCTCGGAGGCGGTTTGCTCGGCCAGCGAGCGGTCGGCGTCCCATATGGTCACTGTTGCGCCCGAGTCGAGAAACCGCTCGACGATTGCGCGCCCGATCCCTTGTGCGCCGCCGGTGACGACCGCTTTGCGGCCTTTCAGATCATAAGTGTTCACTGTTCTCTCCCTCAGGTTATACGCCCGATTTAGGCTTTGCCGGCAGGGTGGGTCCAGCGATTTTTCGGGGAGCTCTGAGCCGCAGAAAACCTGCTCCTGACCGAATTAACCTCGCATTAATCATTGTGGCAAAGAATTTGTACTCCCGACTGAACGCGTCTTAAAGGAGGCCCGGACATGATCGGCATGTCTCTGGAAGCTGAAAATCTGGGGCAGGTGATGCAAAATTCGCCGGTTGCCTTTTCCTGTTTCGATTCCTCGGACCGGCTGACTCTGTGGAATCGCGCCTACGAAGATCTCAATATCCGCATCCGCCCCCTGATCCGCAGGGGTGCGCTGTTCTCTGACCTGCTGTCCGAACTGATCCTTCGCGGGCAGATCCGGATACCGAACGGCCAGCGCGAATCGTGGATCCAGGAGCGACTGCGTGCCCGTCGTCATGGCGTGACCGCGTTTCGCACATTGGCGGATGGCAGGACTTTCCTTGCGCAGGAACGCAAGGATGAAGCCGGTGCTACTCTGGGCTTTTGGCTGGACGTGAGCGACCTGTTCCAAGCCGGCGCCCTGAAGGGTGCCGAAGATGCGTTGCTGTACCAAAGCAATGATCCGTCCGACCCCGGTTGCCAGGACATGCTGCGCAGCAAACTACAGACCGTTCTGATGACATTGGAATACCTCGCGTCAAATCCGGCGAACACACCTGATCGCAAGGTGATCGACGACGCCATATCTGCGACCGAGACCATGGGTGCTTGCCTGGACATTGTACGTGCGCCTGTAGATCGCTTTTCATCTGGGTTCTGATTGTACTCCGGCAGAAATTCGGCTCTAGTCCCGGCAAAAGATAACCCGGGAGAACGCCATGACTGCTTTTCACAAAGGTAGGTTCCGCAGCCGCCAGTGGTTCGACAACCCTGACAATCCTGCGATGACGGCGCTGTATCTGGAACGTTATCAGAACCAGGCGTTCACACTGGAAGAGCTACAGTCCGGCAAACCGATTATCGGCATTGCCCAGCCCGGCTCGGATATCAGCCCGTGCAACAAGATCCACATGTTCCTTGTGGACCGCGTGAAGGCCGGTATTCGCGATGCGGGCGGGATCCCGCTGGAATTTCCCGTGCATCCGATCCAGGAAACCGGGAAACGCCCCACGGCTGCACTGGACCGGAACCTTGCCTATCTGTCGCTGGTCGAGGTCTTGCAGGGCTACCCGCTGGATGCAGTCGTCCTGACCACGGGTTGTGACAAGACCACGCCTGCCATGTTGATGGGCGCCGCGACCGTTGATATTCCTGCGATTGCGCTGAATGGCGGGCCGATGCTGGACGGCTGGTGGAAGGGCAAGCGCGCCGGATCCGGCATGATCGTCTGGGAATCGCGGCGATTGCTGGCGGCGGGCGAGATTGACTACCCGGAGTTTCTCGCGCGTATCTGTTCGTCGGCGCCATCCCTCGGGCACTGCAACACCATGGGCACCGCCTCGACGATGAATGCGCTGACCGAGGCTTTGGGCATGATGCTGCCCGGTACCGGCAACATCCCGGCCCCGTGGCGTGCGCGGATGGAAGCCTCGTACAACACTGGAAAACGCATCGTCGAGATGGCGCACGAGGATCTCTGCCCATCACAGATCATCACCAAAGCGGCGCTTCACAATGTGATCCGGGTCAACACCGCAATCGGTGGGTCTACGAACGCACCAATTCACTTTGCGGCCATAGGGCGGCATGCCGGGGTCGATGTGGATGTCCGTGCCTGGCAGGAAGTGGGCTTCGACCTGCCGTTGATGGTCAACATGCAGCCGGCTGGCGAGTATCTGGGCGAAGACTATCAACGTGCCGGCGCAACCTCTGCTGTCATGGGCGAGTTGCTGGCGGCAGGTTTGCTGGATGGCGCTCCAATGCGGGTGTCCGGCAAGACTGTTGCCGAGGACTATGCCGACGCACGATCCGAGAATCACGACGTGATCAAGACACCTGACGCTCCGATGCGGGAAAAGGCTGGTTTCCTTGTCATTTCAGGCAACCTGTTTGACAGCGCGCTGATGAAAACCTCGGTGATCTCGCCGCAGTTTCAGGAGAAGTTCCTGTCCCGCGCTGGATCCGAGGGTGTTTGTGAGGCACGGGCCATCGTTTTCGAGGGCCCCGAGGACTATCACGACAACATCAACAACCCGGATCTGGGTATCGACGAAAACTGCATGCTGTTCGTCCGGGGTGTCGGCCCGGTAGGCTATCCCGGAGGAGCCGAAGTTGTGAACATGCAGCCGCCGGACGCCCTGATCGCAGCAGGCATTCAGCATTTGCCAACGATTGGCGATGGCAGGCAATCGGGTACGTCCGAAAGCCCCTCGATCCTGAATGCCTCCCCCGAGGCGGCCATCGGCGGTGGACTTGCCTTCCTGCAAACGGGTGACATGGTGAGGTTGGATATTCCGAACGCAAAGCTGGATGCGCTTGTGCCAGATGCCGAATGGCAGGCTCGGAAGGATGCCTGGACTCCGCCCGATCTGGATCACCACACGCCATGGCAGGAATTGCAGCGCGCCCATGTGGGTCATTTTTCGGATGGTGGCTGTCTCGAGTTCGCGACGCGCTACCGGCGCACATCAGAAATACTGGAGCGCGACAACCATTAGAGCGCCATGAGACTTGGACCCGGCTCTTGGCTTGGTGCGTGTTGACTAGCGCGGCACAGGGCCGGTTTGTGCTGATGTGCACCATTGGCCATGCCCTTCGAGTGCGCCAAGGCCAGCGTTCGGGGTCCCACCTTTGGCGCCGCGGTTCCGACTGTTTGTTTGCGCCAACCTCAGGCATGTCGCAGGCGGAACGTGCAGGGGGTGCTGCCGCGGAGTGCTTGGTGACATTAGGCTCCTTTTCGTAGAAGCCATGCGGCATCAGAACAACAGACAGGGGAAAGACATGAAAGTTGCGATCATTGGCGGAGGCGGGTTCCTCGGGCAAAAGCTGGCGAGAAAGCTGGCTGCGCGAGGCGAGATCACGGGCAAGGCGATAACGTCCATGGTTCTGGCGGACGTGGTCGCGCCGGGGCAGGTCGAGGCCGGGTTTCCGGTCGAAACTGTCCAGATGGACATCACGAATCGCAGCGCCGTGGACAACGTCGTGGCCGGTGCAGGCGTTATCTACCACCTCGCGGCGATTGTGTCGGCGCAGGCAGAGGCAGAATTCGACCTTGGTCTGGACATCAACCTGATGGGTTCGCTGAACGTCTTTCAGGCAGCGCGCGCACTCGGTACTGTGCCGACGGTGGTCTACACGTCGTCCTGTGCCGTCTATGGCGGCGAGGCGCCTGATCCGATCGTGGATCAGGTCGAACTGAACCCGCAAACTTCCTATGGCGCGCAAAAGGCTGCGGGCGAACTGATCCTGACCGATATGTCCCGGAAGGGCTTTATTGACGGACGTGGGCTGCGCTTGCCGACAATCTCGATCCGTCCGGGCAAGCCGAACAAGGCCTCGACCGGGTTCATGTCGTCGATCTTCCGCGAGCCACTGCAGGGTCAGCCTTCGAACTGTCCGGTGGGCCGGGATTTCCCGCTTTGGCATTGCTCGCCTCGCACCATGGTGAACAATCTTGTGCATGCGGCAGAGGTTCCAGCGGCCGACTGGGGTCAGAACCGTTGCATCGCGACGCCCGGACTGACGAACACCATCGGCGAGATGATCGACGCGATGACGCGCGTTGCAGGGCCTGACGCCGAAGCCCGTATCACATGGGACAAGGATGAATGGATCGAGGGCATCGTCCGCGCCTTCCGGGCCCATGTCATTCCGGAAAAGGCGCTTCGGTTGGGGTTCACTCGCGATGACAGCTTCGAGGACTCGGTCCGCTACTTCCTCGAAGACGATATCCAGAAGGCGGCCTGACATGAGATGCCGAATGCCGCTGTGCCTTTCTGACTGCACAGCCTGATGGCGGTCTGGCGGTATCCGCAGGTTCATGCCGAGAGCGTGGCGCCGGTCACGGATCGGCGTGGGCTTGCTGTGCTGATGATGCTGGTGGCATTCGCATGTTTTACCGCGCTTGACAGCTCCGCGAAGTTCCTCGTGACCGAGGGGGAGATGTCGCCATGGGCCGGTGTGTTTGCGCGATATGCGGTTCATCTTCTCATCGTTGCTGCGATCATGTTACCCGCGCGCGGGTTTGACAGCTTCTCGAGCAAGGCTCCGGGGCTGGAGACGCTGCGGGCGGTTTTCCTCCTTGCGTCGACCATGTGCAATTTCATTGCCGTGCAGTTCCTGCCGCTGACGCTGACGGCGACGATTTTCTTCACCATCCCGATTTTCGTGACGGTGCTGTCGATTCCTTTGCTGGGCGAGCAGGTCGGATGGCGACGCTGGGCTGCGATTTTTGTCGGTTTTCTCGGTATTCTGATCGTCACCCGCCCCTGGACGGCAACATTCCAGTGGGCGATGCTGGCATCTGTGGGAGCGGCTTTGTGCGCTTCGCTCTACCAGATCCTGACGCGTAAATTGGCCGGCGTGGATTCAACGCACACTCAGCAATTGTATGCAGGATTTGTCGCAACGTTGGGCATTGCTCCGCTGGCATTCCTGAACTGGACCCAGCCAGAGGGCTCGTTGGTTTGGGCGTTGCTGCTTACCATGGGGATCTTTGGCTGGCTGGGCCACCAGATGTTGACGGTCGCGCACCGCTATGCACCTGCGTCGTTCCTCGCCCCCTTTGTCTATGTTCAACTCTTGTATATGACTGCTTCCAGCTGGATCGTCTTCAGCCAGCCACCGAGTGTCTGGATTCTTGCAGGGGCGCCTGTCGTTATGTCTGCGGGCTTCTACATCTGGTGGCGGGAGCGGCAGCTAAAGGGTTCATAAAGCGCTTTGCCGCCCGGCAAGTGGCTCTTCTACAAGACTGAAAGGATGTTGCATGAGCATAGAAATCCTGATGCCAACTGGCATCTTGGACAGCGCAGTGACAGCGTTGGACGATGCTTTCACGGTCCACAAACTAAAGGGCGCTGCGGATGCGGATGCCTTGCTGGCCGATGTCGGACCGCGGATCCGGGGCATTGCCACCATGGGCAAGTGCGACGCGGCGCTGATGCAGGCCTGTCCGAACCTCGAGATCGTTTCGTCTTTCGGGGTTGGTTATGATGGTGTCGATGTTTCTTATGCCCGTGCCAACAATATCCGCGTGTGCAACACGCCCGATGTTCTGAACGATGCCGTGGCCGAGATGACGTTTGGCCTGATGATCTCGCTGTGCAGGCGCATTCCTCAAGCCGAACGCTATCTCAAGGCCGGGCGCTGGAAGGCCGAGGGCGACCATCCGTTCACGTCTGAACTGACCGGTGCGACTGTCGGCGTGCTGGGGCTGGGCCGCATTGGCAAGGAGTTCGCGGCGCGCTGCCAAGCCTTCAAGATGCGTGTCGTCTATCATGGGCGGAATGAGCAGCCCTACCTGCCTTACACCTACTACGCGGATCTCGAGACGATGGCGCGTGATGTCGATTGGCTTGTGTGCATTGCCCCGGGCGGACCTTCGACCCAGGGGATCATCTCGCGAAAGGTGCTGGAGGCGCTTGGACCGACAGGCAGCCTGGTATCAATCGGGCGTGGCACCTCGGTCGACGAGACGGCCATGGTCGAGATGCTTGCTTCAGGTGCATTGGGCGGTGCAGCACTGGACGTTTTCGAGAAGGAACCGCACGTGCCCGAAGCTTTGTTCGATCTGGACAATGTGGTGCTGTCACCGCATCAGGGCTCGGCCACGCACAAGACCCGCTGGTCCATGGGCGACCTTGTCGTCCAGAACCTGAAGGCGCATTTCTCGGGCGAGCCGTTGATCTCGCCAGTGGTCTGAGTATCCCGACAGAGTCTTATACAAGTCTCCGAACTGCTTTTGAGCTCTTGTAAAAGACTCAGCTCTGCAGTCTGCGTGGACGGAACGCCTCGACAGGTGTTCCGTGGAAGCAACGTGGAATGACCGGGTACGTGCGCGTCAGAAAATACGCGTATGTGCCACCTGGAAAGTCAGCGTTCCTTATGAACGCGCCGTTGCATTCGTCCAGATCGCCCGCTCCGGTCCATTCGTAATCTGCGGTGAAGGTGCCGTCATAAGTTCCGCCGGGATTGTTCCCGCCGTCAGGCCGCTTTCCTGATTTCACCGTATAGCCTGAGTCAAGTTCCCGAACCTTGCCATTCTGGTCGACGAAGAGTGCGTAAATCGGGAAGCCATCAAAAGACCATCCAACGATTGGAGATGCAGCCCCCTCCTTGACACCCAAGCGCTTCATCAACCCGTCTGGAAGCCCCTCATGCTGATACTTCCCGGACCGCTGGACATGCGCATATCGGGCATCCAACCCAAGCGCGACGGCTGCGCCAAGTGGCTCGTATTGCCAATCCGAGCCTTGCTGACCCAGATACCACTCTGCCGCCTGTGGCACGAAGACGACCCCGTTCAGGGCGATGCCAAAAGCCCCAAGATTGAAGAATGTCGGCTGTTCGGCCTGCACTGGTTTTTTTGGCAGCCGTACAGTCATGCGTTGTTCACGGATCACGTGCGGGTTGCGATTGTTTGGGAAATTGCCGGTCTGATACGCAGTGATGGAGTTGGACCGAATGACACGTTGGTCGCCTTCAATCCGGATCGACACGTCATGGTCGGCGATCGGATCCACCTTGGCTGCGATCAATCTCAACTCGCGACGTTGTGTGGCTGTGTGGCGCGCCGCCGGAGCAGGGCTCTTGGCAGCAAAGGAACCAGCTGCCTTCGTTTCACGCGCCGGGTTGTGAGGAGCGCATGTGGCCGCTAGCACACCCAGCAGCATGCCACATGCAAGGCAAGCAAATATACGCATTCTTCGTCAGCACCCTCAAAATAACACTCATAATGAGATATACAGGGTGAGAGCCATTGTCCAGTGTTTCGTTTCAGAATTTGCGCAATTTATGCCTGATTGTGCGAAATGTTGCCCGAGCGCGCCGGAATGCCGTTTTCGCGCCGACAGATATCGGCCAGACGTGCGACCCCGTCCCGGATCTCGTCCTCCGAGGGCAAGGCAAAGCATAGTCGCATGCAATCACCCGCATCCGCACCTGCCCAGGACCATTCAGCGCCTGCATTGAAGTGCACACCCTCTGCGCTGGCAGTCTGGAACAGTTGCGAGGTGTCGACGCCGGGAATGCGGATCCAGAGGAAAATGCCCCCTTTGGGCGCGGAGAATTCTGCTGCTGTGCCAAACTCCCGTTCCACAGTCTCTACCATTGCGGCGGCCTTGGATTTCAACCGGGGCAGCAGACCTGCAATATGTGCTTCATAGTGCTGGCCGAAATACTCGGCCACGACCATCTGGCTCAGTACGTTTGTGCCGGCGTCTCCCTTTAGCGGCAGGATCCGGGACATCACCGGCCAGTCTGCCACCAGATAGCCAAGCCGCAGCGCGGGTGCGAGGTTCTTCGAGAACGAGCCGATATGGATCACCGAGCCCGTATCGTCCATGCCGCGCAGCGCAGGTGGCCGGTCGCCGGACCAAACAAGATCCGCATAACATTCATCCTCGAAGATCGGGACACCATGCGCCCGGGTCAGGCGCAGCAGTGCCTCGCGGCGTTCTATCGGCATCACCGAGCCCGTCGGGTTTTGCACTGTCGGGATCGTGAATACGTATTTTGCACGCTGCCCACGTGCTGCCAGATCGTCGAGAATCCGCTCCAAGGCGTCCAGTCGCAGCCCGTCGCCATCCAGTGGCGCACCGATGATATCTGCGCCCCGGCGCGCAAGCTTGCCGAACATACCGCCATACGAGGATTCCTCGATGATCACGGCATCGCCGCGATCCACCAGTAACGCGTTCACAAGGTCAAGGCCCTGAAGGGAGCCCGAGGTGATCAGCACCTGCTCGGCCGTGGTGGGCGCGCCCCTGTCATGGGTCATCTTGTGCGCCATGAATTCCCGCAGAGGCACGTAACCCTGTGGGCCGTCGCCAATGTGGTAGGTGGCCAGATTGCCGCCAACCTCGCGCAATCGGCGCGTCACGCCTTCGATCAGTGCCTCGATGGGGATCGCCTCGCGCGCATTGTGCCCGCCGACGAAATTGACGTCTGGATAGCCGGACCACTTGCCCGCGGCTGGGGGCAGATTGGTGGTCAGCAATGGAGTGAAATCGAACGTGGACATGGGACCTCCCGTTTTTCTTCAGCCTACTCGGGCAATCGCGCATTGCCAGCGTTTGCCGTCATGATCATGTCTCTGATCGGGTTCAGCCTTTTGGTCTCGGCCTATTGTTCGGATCGCGTGAAACGCCGGTCAAAGGCGACGGACTTGATCAACGCAGATATCTCGGCTCCCTCGGCCAGACCAAGATCTGCGAGCGCCATGCGCGAGATCCGCGCCTTCAGCACTTGCCCTCCGCAATCCATTGTCACCTCGGCGAACGGGCCTTCATCCGCCTCGATTCCCGTGATGCGCCCCGGCAGCCTGTTCCGGATCGACAAACCTTCGACGGGGCCTTTGGCGATCGAAACATCCCGCGCCCTGATACGCACCCTTACCTCGACGCCGAGTGCAGCGCCGCCCGTATCCGGCATCCATAGCCGTGCCGAGCCGATCTGGACCGCAAGCATCTGAAACTGGGGGTCGAGGGCCACGACCTGTCCCTCCAGAACGCTTCCGGCCTCGAATCTGCCTGTCAGCACGGGGTCCAGCTTTGCGATCATGCTGGAAACCGGTCCGGTTCCTGTGACCCTGCCTCCGTGCATTGCGACCATGCTATCAGCGATCTGGACGATCTCGTCCAATTGGTGGCTCACGTAGATCACGGGGATGCCAAACCGTTCGGGCAGTTCGGCTATCAGCGGAAGAAGCTGAGCCTTGCGCGCGCGGTCCAGCGCTGCGAGCGGCTCGTCCATCAGCATCAGTCGAGGTCTTGTCAAAAGCGCACGGCCGATGGCCACCCGTTGCCGCTCGCCGCCTGACAGCTGGCTTGCCCGTTGTGCCAGAAGTGGCCCGAGGTCCAGAGCCTCTATCACGCTGTCCAGATCCAGCGCAGGTCCGGTCCGGTCCGCCCGTCGCGCCGCATAATCGAGATTGCCCGAGACGCTTTTGTGACCGAACAAGCGGCCATCCTGAAAAACCATGCCGACAGGACGGCGATGCGCGGGCACCATCTGACTGCCGTCTTGCCAGATCTGCCCCTCGGCCGTGATCCGCCCGAGGCCGGGCCTGAACCCTGCTATCGCAGACAGCACGGTGGATTTCCCCGCGCCCGAAGGTCCGAACAGGGCTGTGACGCCCGCAAGCGAAAGCTCGGCCTGAACATCCAGCGCGAAGCCTTTGAAGTCTGCGGTCAGGTCCAGCGCAAGCTCCATCAGCCCACCCGAACACGAGCCTGGCGATTCAGGGCATAAACCGCCAGCAGGACCACAAATGCAAAGGCCATCAGCCCTGCGGCCAGACGGTGCGCGGCGGCATAATTCAACGTCTCGACATGCTCGTAGATGGTGATCGACAGCACGCGGGTTTCGCCCGGAATGTTGCCTCCGACCATCAGCAGGACACCGAACTCGCCCAGCGTATGGGCAAACACCAGAACGGACGCCGTCACAAAACCTCGTATCGAGAGAGGTAACACGAGACTGAAGAACCGGTCCCATGGTCCCGCGCGGAGTGACGCCGCGGCCTCGATCCGTCCCCGCCCGACAGTTTCGAACGCGTTCTGCAGGGGTTGCACGGCGAAGGGCAGGGAATGCAGGCAAGATGCGATCACAAGGCCGGAGAAGGAAAATGCAAGCGTCTCTCCGGTCAGCGATACCCACCATGATCCAATCGCGCCTGCAGGTCCCATGAGCACCAGCAGATAGAAACCCATCACAGTCGGCGGCAGGACCAGCGGCAAGGCGACCAAGGCCTCGGCCCAGGGGCGCCACCGCCCACGGGCCATGGCCAGTGTCCATGCAAGGGGCGTCGCGATCAGCAGCAGGATCACTACCGTCAGCCCCGCCAGCCTGAGCGTCGTGGCAATCGCCTCCCAGTCCTCGGCCGAAACCGGCTCAGTCCAGAACGTAGCCATGGGCCTCTATGATCCGGCGGGCCCGGGCATCTTTCAGCCAAGCAAGAAAAGCCTTGGCGTTGGGGTTGTCCTTGGCGCTTGTCAGAAGAACGGCGTCCTGCCGGAGAGGTTCGTGGAGATCCAGGGGTACGGTCCAGGTTGGAACTCTGACGGCAGATTTCGCAAGCGACAGCGATGTCAGACCCGCCGGTGCGGCACCCGATGCCACAGCAGCCACAACACCTCCTGCGTTCTGGGCCAACACCAGTTGGATGCCCGCAATGTCGAGACTGTCCAACACCTCCATCGCGGCGACGCCGTAAGGCGCCGTGCGGGGGTTTGCGATGGACATGCGGGTCAGATCGCCCAGATCGGGCACAGTACCATCCCCCGGAACCTCGCGCCCCGGCGTCAGCAGGGCCAGCCTGCCGGTCGCATAGGTAAAGACGGAAGTGCCGACGCCAAGTTCATCCTGAACCAGTTTGGCAGGGCTGACCTGATCGGCGGCAAGCAACACGTGGAAGGGCGCGCCATGCGCAATCTGCGCGGTCAGCTGACCTGTGGATCCTGTGGAGACTTCGATTTCGATCCCGGACGCTTTTTCGAAGGCCGGTTCGAGCTCCAGTATTGCGGGTCGGAAATTGGCAGCGACAGCAACGCGGATCGGATTGGCAGATGCAACTGCCGTCAGGGTCAGAACAAAGAGGATCGAGAACGTAAGACGCAGCATTGGAGGCCCGTATGTTACAGGCCGTGACATTTCCTCAAGTGTTGGTCGCAGTCAAGCGGTCGCCTTGAGACGTGGGTTTACTGCACAATTGTCAGCGATGGCGGTGCCCGAACACCGGTTGCCTTTGGCGAGGTCGCGACAAGACGCGGTGGCTCGGGCTTTCTGAGAACGGGTGCCTGTCTCTCTCGCTTCAGAAGCTCGATATCCTCGAACCCGAAAGCCTGGATCATCAGTTCGATTGCATCCAGTCCATCGTCAAAATCGGTGATGATTTCGACTTCTGAAGTCTGTTCCGATTCGACTGTTTCTGCGTTGCCAGCGCCCTCGGCGTACGCGCTTCCCGAATCGCCATCAGACCTGACACCGCGTGTGGCGTTGGTTGGCGAAAGAGCGTTTTGATGCGATTCTACGTGTTCTTCATCGGAATTCCCGCACGCCTGATCATTGCGCGTCATGGAGTCGTCTCCGAATTCACTGGGCAAATTGACCATTTTTTCTCACGCTGCTGTGTGAAATGTGGAGGTCAGAATGCGCCGTGCATCTTTCATTCGATTAAAAGAAGGTAGTGAATCTGAATTTACTGTGAAGTTTTTCGTAGCCATCAATCGCGCGGTCAGGGCTCTGCTCGGGCCCAGGTCTAGGAGTTGTGCGCCCGGGGTGCAGATGTCACTTCCTGATCAGATGGTCCGCCCAATGCCAATGCGCCTGCCAGGATGATCAAGGCCATCCCGGACGCGATCGCCGTGCTCAGCGTCTCGCCACGCAGAAGCCATGCGAACAGTGGGACCCAGAACAGAAAGCTATAGTCGAACAGCGCTGCATAAGTGGACGGAGCGTCGGCATAGCCCTTTGCGAGAAGTACCATTCCGGTCGCACCGGCCAGCCCCATTGCGGCGACAATTCCCAACTCACGGAATGTGGGGATCTGTAGTGGCATGGTAACGAAGGCCGTTCCCTCGATATGGCTTAGCCAACCGGCCATCAAGGGCGTTGCCAGAACGCCAAGGCCTCCCAGAATCAGGAACGCAGCCATGTTCCAGAATGCCAGTGCGCCCGCGCTCTCCTGCCGACAATATCGCCGGGTCCAGATGACATTCAGCCCGTACAGCAATCCGCCCAGCATCGGGGCAATGGCCATGGCACGCAAGGGCTGCGTCCCGATCTCGAGCACAAGACAGACGCCCGCAAAGCCAAGAAACATGCCGGCCACGCGTTGCCAGCTGACTTTCTCTCTGAACACCAGGATCGACACC
>JBGCFK010000481.1:0-2697 GCA_045106875.1 Paracoccaceae bacterium
GGTTGTGTAGACGTTTCTAGAAGGGCCGCGCGATACGCTGCGTTCAGCACTCGATCGATCTGCTTCAGGTCCGCATCATCCGCAGTGACCTGAATCACCGGCGCGCCCTGCACGGAATCCAGGCCCCTGCTGCGTACACCGTCTGGCAGAATTGAATGGAAAACAACTGCGTTACTGCCAGACTGCGTGACCTCTGCCACATCCGCCTGATCAAGATCGTCCAAAAGGAAAAGAATGCCCCCGGGGGCGTCTTCCTCGGCCATCATCTCGACCGCCAACGAGAGAGCCGCCCGCGCGTTGGCGCCTTCCTGCGGCATGACTTCCGGCGTGAGCCCTTCAAGGTAAGGCACCATGATCTGAACGTCTTCGGTGAACGGGACCACGCGGTGCGCGGTGCCCGCATAAGTCACGAGTGCTGTGCGCGCGCCCGCACGCATGTCCAGCAAATCACGGATCTTGAACTTGGCCCGCGCCAGCCGACTGGGCGCCACCTCCGTTTCTTCCATAGACGCGGTGTTCTTGAGCACTATTAGCACCGGCGCCGACGGTGAGACAAATGGATCCGGCATGCGTGACCACGTGGGTCCAGCAGCAGCCAGCCCGGTCAGAACCAGCGCTAACGCGACACCGTCAATAGGTAGCAACCGGCGTGAACCGGTCTCACCCACAGTCAGCGCTTTCTGCAAATGCAGCGCAATTCCCTGTCCGGGCGCATCATGGCGCTGTGCCGCGAAACGGATGCGCCACCAAATCAGTGCAATGATTGGAAGCAGGATAAGCACGACAGGCCGGATGAAATGAAAAGCCTTCAGGATTTCCGGCAAGGTGATCGTCAGAAAATCTCCGATCATGCGCCCACCCTCCGTCGGGCCGTTCCGTGCAGCCAACCCACTGACCCTGTTCCGATGAGTACCGCCAGCAACAGTGGAATGTGGTGCAATGTCTGACGCGGACGAAAACTCTGAGTGTTGGTCAGACGTGGTGCAAGTTCGTCAATCCGGACGTAAATCTCATCAAGCGCTGTCTGATCCTCGGCAAAGAAGTAACTGCCGCCAGTGCGATTGGCGATGTCCTGCAGCGTCGCCACATCCACGCGGTTCTCGCCATCGGCCTGCGGGTCACCTACCGCGATGGTGTAAATCTCCACATCCTTGCCGTTGGCAATTTCAGCGGCATTGACGGGACTCATCGTGCTGGATGTGTCGGCACCATCGGACAGCAGGATCAGTAAACGTTGTTCGATCTCGCTCGCTTCGAAAGTGCGGATCGCCAGACCGATGGAATCACCAAGCGCAGTATGTGGTCCTGCCATGCCAACCTGGGTCTGGTCGAGAAGCTCTACGATGGTGCTGGTATCTTCCGTCAGCGGGCTTTGCAGGTAAGCTTTGCTGCCAAAGACGATCAGCGCCATACGGTCACCTTCACGCCCTTCAACGAACTGCTGCACGACCGCGCGCACTCCTTCCAGACGTTGCAGTTTATCTCCCTCAGCACTGGTGAAATCGCGCGCGTCCATGGAACCCGAGATATCAATTGCAAGAACCAGGTCCCGGGCGGAAACGGAAGTTTCTATCGGCGCGCCCAGACGCTCGGGCTGCGACACCGCCAATACCAGCATCACCCAGATCAATGCGGCCGCGATCATTTGGAACCAGCTGCGCGCCAGCACCACAGCCCCCGCGGAGGCATTTGCGCCAGCGCGGGAGACAACCTCGCGAAAGAACGGAAAACGGATCGCGGGGACACGCTCCTTGTGGGCCGGCACTAAGCGCCAGATCAGCCAAGGCAGCGGCAAGGCGAGAAAAGCCCAAGGAAAGCCGAAGGAAATCATGTCTGCTGTCCCTTGTGCGCACGCACCCAGTGACGCGCGGCATCTATTAAGCCCGTATCTACCTCTCCCTCTTCACGGTAAGGCGCCGTCGCCAGCACCTGCCCCGGACCGGCAGAGAACGCGGTGCCACCTTCCGCCTTGTCCAGGAAGGCCAGCCAATCCGCGCCGCTCAAGGCCGCTACCTCATCGCGCAGATAGGCAACAAGCGCGCAACGACGCAACACAGCGGCAACCGACGCCGCGTCTTGACCAGTCTGCAAGGCGGCAAGCGCTTCTGCGCGATATGCGTTGCGTTGCCTTTGCCCGCGCCACAAGTAAAGCGCGAAAAGTCCAGCGCCAACGGCCAGCAACGCCAGAATTGCCCAGCCCGCCGTCTGCGGGATCATGGAGACAGGTTCGGGTTCAGGCGGTAGCACCAACTGGTCGAGCAGATCGACAAGGTTAGTGGGCAAGGTTACATCTGTGGTTTCATCGCTCATTTGCTCAGACCCATGAGGAGGCGCATCTGGCTGAGGCTGTCCTCTGCCGAGCTGAGCGGTAAGACTGGCGCCCCGTAGCGCCGCTGCCAGTCGGCGATAACCGCCAATCTTTCCTGCGCGAACGCTTTGAGTTCACGGTGTACTTTATTGTCGCCCGTATCGATCGCCGCCTGCATGACCCCATCCGAGATGACCAGACGTGCACCTTCGGGCAGCGCGTCGGCGAAAGGATCCGTGACCAACCCAAGCACCAGATCGTTGTGACGCGAAAGGCCGTTCACCAGTTTTGCGGTCTGCTCGTCCACCACGTCAAAATCGCTCAGGAAAACGATCAGATGGTTGCGCGGAGCGATCCGTGCCACTGCCTGCAGGACGTCGTTGATGGAC
>JBGCFK010000482.1:0-3916 GCA_045106875.1 Paracoccaceae bacterium
GCAAACGGCAAGACCCTTTTCGACTGCCCATGGCACTATGTGGTGCAGATCCAAGAGGCATCAAAGAATGTTCGCTTGCCCATTCCTCGAGGCAAGCCGAAGGCCACCGAGGCGCGATGTGGACACCCGCGAGGGACGACCCGGACTTGCTGGCCGTTCGAGCCTTTGCGGCTATCGGTGCCGGCCTATGGATTGATAAAAGTCCTAATGGACGGACTTTCTTCAGCAACCGCCTGAAGCAAGCAATTCTATCCGCCAGGATCAAATCGCGCGGGTTCGATTTCGTGGCGGCGAAGGTGCTGCCCTGGTCGCCGAAGGAGGCTCGCGAACTTAAAGAGTTTGTTTATCGAATCTTCCACTTGGTGGATTAACTTCTCATTGAATGTTTCACGTGAAACAATCCAGCAACTGGAGGGTTTGTCTGCACTCACTCCCGTGGTAGGCGAAGCCAACTCGAGGGGAAAAGACATGAATGCACACAAATCTGCCGAAGCACTACTGGGCTATCGCGATACGGCAAAGGCGGCTTCTGCCGCCGATTGGCTGGCCAGCGGGCTTGCGCCCGGCACCGAGGCCGAGGCCTACGCAATTCAGGCCGCCATGGCAGATATCATGGAAGGCCGGGGCGCAACGCAGATCGGCTACAAGATCGGCGCGACCAATCAGGCTGCGCGCAACATGTTGGGTGTCGATGGACCGCTCTACGGGCGGCTCTGGCAGGATCAGGCGTCCGATGCGCCGACAGGCGAGGCCTCTGCCAGGATTGCATTTGTTCCTACACTCCACAAAGTCGCCGAGGCTGAAGTCGCCTTGCGCATGGGCCGGGATGTGGATGCCTCGGACGGTCCCGTGACTGCCGAGACCATCCGCGCTGCCGTGGCCGACGTGATCCCCGTGGTCGAGATCGCAGGCACGTCCCTTGATCCCTGGCTCGAAGCAGGTGGGCTGACACTGACTGCCGACAACGGTATCCACGCGCTCTGGATCAAAGGCGCGGCAAAGCCGGATTGGGACGGATTCGATCCCCTGGAGCTACCAGTTACGGTCACCCGGACCAAAGGCGAGCCGCATGTCGGCAAGGGCGGCGCGGTGGATGGTGGCGCGTTCGCTGCGGCGGCATGGCTTGCCAACAAGCTGGCCGAACACGGGAAGTCGTTGCGGGAAGGAGACTACATCTCGACCGGCAGCGCGACCGTGCCGATCCCGGTTGTCGCAGGCGACACGCTGAATTGCGATTTTGGGCCGCTGGGAAGTCTGGCGGTGCGTATCTCTGGCTGACAGCGGCCATGTCGCTTGCGCGACCCCTCGCTCCGCTCGGCTGCCGACCCTTCGGGCCGTCAGATGGCCGCGCCCGGCGCCAGGCCCTGATGGTTCGCCCGGATTGCGAGTGTCGGAGACGGGAACCTTGCGCATGCGCGATATCTGACATGAAATCACGAGACGCTTGAGACTTTCCTCTCCCCGACGTTAGTTTGGCGCCGGCGGCACAACACAACAATGGCAGGCGAGGGAACAGGTGGACACATTTGATTATATCATCGTGGGCGCGGGCTCGGCGGGCTGTGTGCTTGCCAACCGGCTGACCGCAGATCCTGGTGTCACAGTCTGTCTGCTTGAAGCCGGCGGCCGCGACTGGCATCCCTACATTCATCTGCCTGCAGGATTCATCAAGACGTTCCACATGCCCTCGGTGAACTGGCTCTACCAGATGGATCCCTCCGAGGGCACGGCCGGGCGCAAGATCGCGGCGCCGCGTGGCAAGACGCTGGGCGGCTCTTCATCGATCAACGGTCACATCTATAATCGCGGGCAGGCAGCCGACTATGACCACTGGGCGCAGCGCGGCAATCGTGGCTGGGGCTATGCCGATGTGTTGCCCTATTTCAAGCGGCTGGAACGGCGTGAGGGGGGCGAGGACCTCTACCGCGGGCGCAACGGTGGGCTGACCGTCACCGACAAGACATGGTCGCATCCCCTGTGCGATGCTTTCATCGAGGCCTGTGTCGAGAACGGTATTCCCAAGAACCCAGACTACAATGGCGCCATTCAGGAGGGCGTGTCCTATTCCCAGCGAACCATCCAGAATGGCAGGCGGATGTCAGCGGCACGGGCTTTCCTGCATCCGGTACGGTATCGCCAGAGTCTGAACATTCGGATGCACGCCCATGCCACTGGGCTGATCCTTGACGGCAAGCGTGCGGTCGGAGTGCGCTATCGCAAGGGAGGGCGTCAGGGGCCTGAAGTCGAGGTTCGGGCGCGTCGCGAGGTGATCCTCTCGGGCGGCACCTACAATTCACCCCAGATGCTGGAACTGAGCGGCATCGGGGATCCGGAACACCTGCGCTCTGTCGGAATCGAATGCCGGCACGCTTTGCCCGGCGTTGGGGCCAATCTGCGCGACCACTATGCACCCCGCTTCTCGGCCCGTGTGAAGAACATGGATACCGTCAACGAGCGTGTGCAGGGCTGGCGTCTGCTGCGCGAGGCCGGGCAATGGGCGCTGAACCGCGGCGGTGTGCTGGGGCAGTCGCCGACCATGGTCTATTGTTTCTGGCGCTCCGAGCCGGAGATTGCTCAATCGGATCTGCAGATGACCTTCACCCCGGCGAGTTATGCAGATGGCTTTCAGGGCAAGCTGGAGGACGAGCCCGGCATGACGTGCGGGTCGTGGCAGCAGCGGCCAGAGAGCTGGGGCTGGTCGCGGGTGCGCTCGGCGGATCCGTTTGAGCAGCCCTCCATCAATCCGCGCTACCTTCACGAGGAATCTGATCGCCGGGTTCTGCTGGCAGGCATGAAGCTGACGCGCCGGTTGCTCGCGTCCAATGCTCTGGCGAAGTACAATGCGGGCGAAAGCTATCCCGGGGCCGAGATCCAGACCGATGACGAACTGCTTGCCATCGCCCGCGAGCGCGGGACGACGACATTCCATCCCATGGGCACATGCCGGATGGGACCGGAGACCGATGTCAGCACGGTCGTCGATGACCAGTTGCGCGTGCACGGGATGGACGGGCTGCGCGTCGTCGATGCCTCGATCATGCCGATGATGCTTTCTGCAAACCTGAATGCCGGGACCATGATGATTGCCGACAAGGCCTCTGACATGATCCGTGGGCGCGAAGCACCTCAGGCCGAGGTTCTGCCGCGCGCCTGAGGGGATCCGCGCGGCCATGTCCCTCTGCGGTCTTCCTCAGATACGTCGTGCCTCTGGAGCCGCGACTGCCGGAGGACCACCCACGGGACCGCGCGCTTTGCTCGGCTGCCGATCCTTCTGATCGTCAGATGGCCGCGTGGGGGCCAAGTGCCAGCCTTGGGTGCTTTCAGGCGGCGAGGGCTTGTGCGATGACCTCCGAAGCGCGGGCCACGCCGGATCCACCCATAGGCGCGTTCATTGCACTCAATGCAGCCTCGACCGTAGCAAGGGTTCCCAACACCATCGGTGGGTTCAAGTGCCCCATATGCCCGATCCGGAACGCACGCCCCTGAAACCCGCCAAGCCCGACGCCCAGTGTCAGTCCGGCCTGATGCTCGCAGAGCTGGCGCAACGCCTCGCCGTCAATCCCGCCTGTCAGTACCGTCGTCGTCGAATTCGACCGGTGCGCCGGATCCGGAATGTTGAACGTGATCCCGTTATCCGTCGACCAACCTTCGACCGCAGCACGGACCGAGCGGGCGAAAATCTCGTGGCGCAGCCAGATGTTCTCGAGCCCTTCCTCAAAGATCATGTCCAGAGCCGTACGCATGGCATAAATGTGCTGCACTGGCGACGTGCCACAATATTTGAGGTAATGCGCGCCCTCCGCCATGCGCGCTGTCCAGTCCCAATAGGGCGTGCGCATGTCCGCGGTCCTGTGCGCCTCGATGGCCTTCTCGTTCGCCCAGACAAGCCCCAGCCCCGGCGGAACCATCAACCCTT
>JBGCFK010000483.1:0-2632 GCA_045106875.1 Paracoccaceae bacterium
GCGGGCGACGAGGCGGCACGGGCTTATGCCGTGCGCCGCTCCTGCGAGATGAAGGCTGAGATCGTTGCGCGGGATGAAAAGGAGCGCGGTGACCGGGCACTTCTGAACCTAGGCCATACCTTTGGGCATGCGCTGGAGGCCGCAACCGGATACTCGGAAAGGCTGCTGCACGGCGAGGGTGTTGCAATCGGTTGTGCGCTGGCATTCGAGGTTTCGGCGCGGCTGGGGCTCTGTGCGCAGGAAGCTCCCAGCAGAGTCCGTGCGCATCTGGATGCGATGGGGATGAAGAAGGATCTGGCGGACATATCCGGCGATCTTCCCGATGCTGACGCGCTGATCGAGCTGATGTATCAGGACAAGAAAGTTCGGCGGGGCCAACTGACCTTCATCATGGCGCGTAGTATCGGTGATACATTCGTGACGCGCGAGGTGGATCTGGGTCTGGTGCGCAAGGTTTTGACGGACGCCTTGCACGCCTGAGGCGAGTGGCTGTCTCAGAGTAGAGCATTCAGCGGGAAACATCTGCGCCTTTTCAGGATCTTGCTGGCATAAATTGAGAAGCTGCCTTGCTCCTGCCGATTTGGGCAGGTAGTTCCAAGTTCATGCGAATTTTACTCATATCGATCGCACTTGTTGCAGGTCTTGTCGCCGGTTTCGCCACAGCGGGTGTTCCCGGTGACCTCGCCGCCACACAGGCAAAATCGAACTCGGTTCTGGCGATGCGGGCACTTATCAGCCGCTGTTTGCCAGGGATTGGGGCTAATCGCGCTGTTGTCACGACAGGTATGCGCAGGGCGCAGCCAGCTGATGAAGCTGCGATCCTCGGCCCACGTGACGGACGGGTCTGGCATGACCTCGACGAGAAGGTCTTGCTTATCGACTTTGAAGACGTGCCCGTCTGCCGCGTCGTCGCCTTGTCCCTTGATCCTGCAGTGTTGGCGGATCTGGTGATTCGCGTGTTTCTGGAAGCCGATGGCGATTTCAAACGCGAGCGCTTCCGGGTGGACACCAATGGTGGCTTTGCGGCAATTTACAGTGGTGTTGCCGGGCGTACTCCCGTGCTGATCCGGATTTCAACGACGCATCAATCCAACGGCAATGTGTTCGCATCGCTGAACGTGGAACAAGCTGTTCCGACTTCGCACTAAGCCGCAAGGCCCTTGCATTTCCAGACTGCGGACGGATTACTGACATCCGAACTCGGGGGCACCCCCGATAGTAATCGCTTTGGGAGGAGCACCATGAAACGCACACTGACTGCCATGCTGGCAGGCACGGCATTGCTGGCCGGAGCCGCGCAGGCTGAAGACCCGATCAAGGTCGGCATAATTACCACTCTGACGACCCCTGCTGCCGTCATTGGCGAGGACGTCAAGAAGGCCTTTGAGCTTGCTCATGAGCATATGGAAGGCAAAATGGGAGACCGTGCTGTCGAGCTGGTCTTCGAAGATGACGGGTTTCGTCCAGAGACCGGAAAACAGGCGACCGAGAAACTGCTCAAGCAGGACGGTGTTGACATCGTCACCGGTTATATCTGGAGCCACGTTCTGCTGGCGTCGTCGAAATCCGTGCTGGACGAGGGCAAGATCGTGATCTCGGCGAATGCCGGTCCCAGTCAGCTTGCGGGCAAGCGCTGCCACCCGAACTTCTTCAACGTCTCGTGGCAGAATGACCAGACACCAATGGCGCTGGGTGAGGTTCTGAACCAGAAGGGTGTGGGCTCGGTCTACCTGATGGCTCCCAACTATGCCGCCGGCAAGAATATGGTCACCGGCGTCGAGCGGACGTTCAAGGGTGAAGTCAAAGGCAAGGACCTGACCAAGTGGGGCAAGGACGCACAGCTGGACTTCTCGGCGGAGCTTGCGAAAGCCAAGGCCTCGGGCGCCGAAGCGCTCTGGGCGTTCTATCCTGGCAAGGCTGGCGGCGCATTCGTCAAGCAGTTCACCGATGCAGGTCTGGGCGAAAGCATGCAGATGTACACCGTCTTCACGGTCGATGCACTGTCACTGCCGCGCTTGCAGTCGGCTGGCCTTGATGGCGTGCTTGGCTCGTTTGCGACGCAGACCTGGTCGCCGGACCTGGACACACCTGAGAATTCAAGGTTTGTCGCGGACTTCAAAGCCAAGCACGGCGCATATCCCAGCTTCTATGCGGCGCAGGCCTACGATGCGTTGTTCTTCATCAAGGGCGCTGTAGAGGCGACAGGCGGCGACATGTCCACCGACAAGCTGTCAGCGGCAATGAAGGCAACGACCTACCTGCCAACGCGGGGCAAGATGTCCATGGGGAACAACAACTTCCCAATCCAGGACCTTTATCTGCGCGAGGCGGTCAAGGATGCGGACGGCAATTGGACCACAAAGATTGTGTCCAAGGTATACGAGGCGCATCAGGACCCCTACGCGGCTGAATGCAAGAACTGATTGCGGGAAAATCCTTCGGGGCGGCCTCTAAGGGGGCTGCCCTTTTCTTTTTGTTAGTCGGGGGTTAACGGGATCCATGGATCTCGCGCTTTTCACCACTCAGATGCTGAACGGGCTTCAGCTTGGCGTGCTGCTGTTTCTGGTGGCGGCCGGGCTCACGCTGATATTTGGCATAATGGATTTTATCAACCTGGCGCACGGCGCGTTCT
>JBGCFK010000484.1:0-2769 GCA_045106875.1 Paracoccaceae bacterium
GCAGAACCCCAAGAAGTACGAGCGGACCTGGCACATGAGCTTTGAGCTTGGCATCAATAGCTTCAACAATCGACCCGGGCTCTGCCTGCTGCATCCCTTCATAGACGCACCGCTCCTTGACGTTTTGCAGGCGTTCAAGGATTACGCTCCTAAAGAGCTGGATGATTACGAGTGGATGTCCAAATGACCGTCACGCGCTTTGCGCCTTCGCCGACCGGGTACCTGCACGTGGGAAACTTGCGCACTGCAGTCATGAATTGGCTGGTCGCGCGGCAGGCGGGTGGCCAGTTCATCCTCCGTATCGATGATACTGACCCCGAGCGCTCTGAAGAGAAATACGCCGATCAGATCCGCCGCGACTTGGAGTGGTTGGGGCTTACATGGGACCGGGAGGAGCGCCAGTCCGCACGGTTTGACAGGTACCATGAAGCGGCAGACGAACTTCGCAATTGCAACCGATTGTATGAGTGTTTCGAGACACCTCTGGAGCTGGACCTAAAACGCAAGAAACAGCTGAATGCCGGGAAGCCGCCTGTCTATGATCGCGCTGCCCTCATGCTGACGACGGCCGAGAAGGAGGCTATTCGTGCTGACCGCAACGGCCATTGGCGGTTCCTTTTGGACCGCGAAGTTGTGGAGTTCGTTGATCTTATCCGGGGTCCGCAAAAGATAGATTCTGCCAGCCTGTCTGATCCGGTGCTTTTCCGGGGCGATGGGCAGCTGCTGTACACTCTGGCCTCTGTGGTGGACGACATGGATATGGGCGTGACCCATGTTGTGCGCGGCGCCGACCATGTGACGAATTCGGGCGCGCAGATTCAGATCTTCCGGGCCCTCGGGGCAGGGCGCGTAGAAAGGGCTGGGCCCCCCGCCTTTGCTCACCACTCTCTGTTGACGGACGCCGATGGTGGAGCGCTGTCCAAGCGGTTGGGAACGCTGGCCTTGAAGGATCTGGCCGAAGCAGGGGTCGAGCCCGTCGCGCTTGTTTCTTTCATGGCGCGTCTGGGCGCATCGATACCTGTTGAAATCATCACCGATCCTGGCGTTTTGGTTGACGCATTTGCATTGGACCAGTTTGGCATGACGCCCACGAAGTTTGACCGGGCAGAACTGGATCTGCATTCTGCCAAGACCTTGCGTGCGATGCCATTTGCATTGGTTGCCGACAGATTGGCAGCTGCTGATGTTCCCGCTGATATCGCCGAGACGTTCTGGGCTGCAATTGGGCCCAACCTTGACCGGTTCAACGAAGTCGTGGATTGGCTGGACATCTGCCAGCGCGGTAGCGTTCCGGTCATCGCTGACGAAGACGCAGTTTTTGTTGCGGAGGCGATGCGCATGATACCGCCGCGACCCTGGGACGCTGACACGTGGAGCAACTGGACCAAATCCGCCAAGGATGCCACGGGGCGCAAGGGCAGGGGGCTGTTCCAGCCGCTTCGCCGGGCGCTGACCGGGCGGGATCACGGCCCGGATATGGGTGCGCTGATGCCGCTGCTTTCCGGACCTTTGCCAGACGCCTGATCAATCATTTGCAAAGGTTCAGCCGCTAAGCAGAGCCTATGTCATCGACCCCGAGAATCGTCCACGATCCCACTGCGCCTGCCACCTGGCAAAAGCTGTACGAAGAGATCGTAGCGCGCCTGGATACATTCGGCATCGACCGGGACAATATTGAACTGGATTCGCGTGGGCGGATCTCGCTCGACCCGGAAGATCTCGTCCGCATCCTGGAACTGGAGTCGCAAACTGGGTTTCGTAGCCCGTACGCATTGGGGCGCGCCCTCGATACCCGCCGTCAATATGAGCATATGGGTATTCTGGCAATTCAGCTAGATCTGTCGGAACACTGCGATACCAGTGAGCCTGAGGAAGTGGAGCGCGTGCTGCGCTATCTCTCCACGCATGTGCGCGAACTGGATGCTTGCTATCGTTGCCTTGATCTGACGCTGGTCATGTTGCTGCCGGAGACAGGCTCGAAGGAAGAGATAATTGGCGCGGCACGGCGCTTGCGGACGGCTCTGACAGCGGCAGGGGTCTCGGCAGATATTGGGGCGGCGGCCACGCAGTATCGAGAAGGGGCGCATGGGCACGAATATATGGGCACGGCCTTGATCGCATTGGTCGACGCATTGTCCGCGCCCGAACGAATTGCTTTTTCCGAAGTCTGACGGTCTCCCGACCTTGACGCCGAGTTGCCTCGGCTGTAACCGCTCCCCATGACCAAGACGCTGATCATCTGCGAGAATTGCATTATCCGCTGACATAGGTCCGCGGTGGTTTCCTTTGTTCTGACAATAGACTAGGCCAACCGCGGGCGGCACCCGAGGGCAACAGGCATGACCGAGATCAGGCTTTACAACACACGAACGCGCTCGAAGGAGCTGTTTACCCCCATCGATCCCACAAATGTCAGCATGTACGTGTGCGGGCCGACTGTCTATGCGCGTGCGCACATCGGAAACGCGCGGCCTGTGGTGGTTTTCGATGTGCTCTATCGGCTGCTGCGGCACCAATTTGGCACCGATGCTGTCACCTATGTGCGCAACTTCACGGATGTGGACGACCGCATCATCGAGAGCGCTGTCGCAGTAAAGGGCGCCGGTGAAAGCCTTGAGGCTGCAACCAAACGCATCACGGACGAAACGATCGGCTGGTATCACGACGACATGGATGCATTGGGCGCGCTCCGCCCCGATCACGAGCCACGTTGCACCGAGTTCATTGCACCGATGGTGGCGATGAGCCAGGACCTGATCGACAAGGGGT
>JBGCFK010000485.1:0-4820 GCA_045106875.1 Paracoccaceae bacterium
AGTTTGGCGTAAGAATGTCCGGAATCTTCGACCCCGCTATATACTCGCTGAGGCTTCTCTTGGCGCAAGGCGGCTGAACACCGACATCAAGGTCTACGCCCGATGTTGGGGGCATGAGTGGACGGCCCTGAGGAGACATTCAAGTGAAGGTCTTTCTTCGCAATTACGGAACGCCAAAGCAGCCTTTCAGGGTGTTAAGAGCGCTACCAACCCATCACAGTCTAAAATGCCGGACCTATCTATCGTTAGATTTTTCGCCGACTGCCGTTTGATCTCACGTTCGAGCGGCTCATCAGTGCTGTGCTTCAATCAAGGCGGGCAAGCAGCGAGGGCGGAGGGTTCGTGGACAGGGTCAGATTGGTTTTCGGTAGTCGCAGTCCGGGTTCAATAGCGGTGTCGTTTTCTTGATCAACAATCGCAGGGCACAATGCGCGATGTGCAATCCGAAGAGCTGCTTCAACCTTGAATGTCTTGAATGCCGTTCGGAATGGAGGCACCCTCATAAGACGGGATGGACATCATGAAATCCCGCTAAAGCAGAACGCGGTTCGAAGCCGCCCCGATTGGGAGGAAGTCATGTTATCGGAATTGAAGAGAGCCTGCATGGGTGGGCTTGTTTTCGGCCTTTTAGCAACCGGACCGGCCATCGCCGAAGTCGTTCGTTTCGAAGTGCTCAATCAAGTCCCTGTATTTGACGGAGCGAGCTTTGGAGAGACCGGGACATACGAGCGGATCGACGCCGTTGCCCATATCGCCATCGACCCGAATTCACCGCGCGGTCAGAAGATCGTGGACCTCGACAAGGCTCCGCGCAATGCCGACGGGATGGTCGAATTCTCGACCGAGGTGTTCGTGCTGCGCCCGACGGATGCGGACAACTCAAACGGCGTGCTGTTCTACGAAGTGCCGAACCGTGGCCGAAACCTCGCCTTCCTGCTGATGAACCTCTCCGGCGGCACCGGCGTCCCGGAGACCAGTGCGGATGCCGGTGACGGCTTCCTGATGGAGAAGGGCTACACCATTGTCTGGAGTGGCTGGCAGTCGGATGTCGACGAGGCAATGATCAACGCAACGTTCCCGATTGCCGAAGGTGTAACGGGGCCTTCGCGCGACGAGTTCATCTTCAACAAGCCCGATCCGGTGATCACTGCAAAGCTGTCCTACCCTGCCGCCGACATGGACCCTGCCAAGGCTTCCCTGACAGTACGCCAGCGCGCGACCGATCCACGCTCGACCGCGCCGGGGTTGTCATTCCGTTATCTCTCGGAGACAGAGATCGAGATCACCCGGCCTGAGGCGCTGGATGCCGGTGCGATCTACGAGTTCGTCTATCCGGCGAAGGATGCGCAGCCGCGAGGGCTGGCGTTCGTCGCGACGGCAGATGTTGTCTCCTTCCTGCGTGGGAATCCCGGGCACGGGTCCGCCTCGCCGCTCTCCGGGGTCGACCGGACCGTGGCGCTTGGCATCTCGCAGTCGGGCCGGTTCCTGCGCGATTTCATCTATCAGGGCTTCAACGCCGATGCCGGGGGCGCGCGGGTCTTCGACGGCGCGATGCCTCATATCGCCGGTTCCCGGAAGACGTTCACGAACTATCGCTTCGCCCAGCCCGGGCGTTATTCGCGGCAGCATGAGGATCATGACTTCCCCGGCGATCAGTTTCCGTTCACCTATGCCGAGACGAATGATCCTCTGACCGGGCGCACAGACAGTATGCTGGCAGAATGCCGCGCCAGCGACACCTGCCCGAAGATCATCCACACGGACACGGCGACCGAGTTCTGGCAGGCGCGCGCGGCGCTCCTGACGACCTCGCCGACCGGTGAAGCGCTGAGCATGCCAGAGGATGTCCGGCTGTTCTTCCTGGCGGGGGCACCGCACTTTGCCGGATGGACATCGGAGTCGAAGGACACAGCGCTGTGCCGGTTCTCGTCGAATCCGATTTCGTCGGGCCCCGTCATGCGGGCGCTGCTCGCGGGAATGCGGGCCTGGGTCGTCGACGGCACACCGCCCCCCGACAGCCGCTATCCGACGCTGGCGGACGGGACGCTGGTGCCGCTCGGCAAGGTTGCGCTGCCGGACCTCGCCGATGACAATGTGGTCCCGGTTTACAATGTCCTGCAGGTACAGGATCACGGTTCGGTTCCACCGGCGGCGGGCGCGGCCTATCCGGTCCTCGTGCCGCAGATGGATGCGGACGGGATTGCAATCGGCGGCGTCGCCACACCGCGGATCGCAGCACCGCTTGGCACCTATCTGGGCTGGAACCTGCGCAAGCCGGGCCTCGCACCGGGCAACCTTTGCAGCCTGACTGGAAGCTTCCTTCCGTTCCCAGCGGACAAGGCCGCCGCCGTGGGCGATGGTCGCACCGTGCTGTCCGATCGCTATCCCGATGCCGCTGCATACGGTGCCGCGGTTGAAGCCAAGGCTCGCGAGCTTGCGAAAGCGAACCTGATGCTGCCCGCGGACGTGTCACTGGTGACCGAGCGGGCGACGGCAGACTTTGATGCGCTGAAGTAGGACTGTTCGGCCTTCGCCTCTGGCGACCGGCTCATTGTAGCTGGAGCAAACACCCCTGGCTCCGTCTTCGGACGGGGCCTTGGATTGTCTCAACATTTTTGTAGCGTCAGTTGCGTTCGGAGTAACCTACCTTGGTGCTCTACACTTTTCGGTGGCATGAGCTCGCCACCGCCAACTCCGACACTGGAAAATACCGAATCGCGAACGGAATACTGACATGCGTGAACGGCCCTGAGCCGACCTCCACGGACTGGTTGTAGTGCTGCGGCGCAGCCCGTTGAACCAGCCATTCGCGGCAAATGCAAAATCTGGAGGGTGGCGAGTTCGCGCTGCGGCGACATCTTAGAATTGCTGCACGGTTCACCGTGTGCCAGCATCCCGTCATGATCGAATTCCGCACCCTCGCCACGGACCATCCCGACCTCGCACACTCACCGCTGCTGAGGGGCGCTCTCCTGACCATGCGATATGCGCAAGAGCACGGTTCGATCGGCTTGACCAAAACGAAGGCCTTCAAGCGCGTCTTTGTGCACTGGGCTGTTGAGCATTTTGATGGGCCGGGGATGAGCGCCGCTGAGCTGTTTCGCTTCAACAAGGTAGTCAACGAGTACGAGTTCCCCCCACTCGAGGTTCTCCATTTTCTTCTGATATCGCTGCGCCTGGGACGGCACTTCATGGGTGAGTTTAGGCTGACCAAGCAAGGCGCAGGTCTGTCGCAAGATCCAAGCCGACTGTTTGCTGAGTTGATCCCGTACTTTTTGTTTCAGATCGACCACGCGTCTTATGGGCGCTTTGAAGACCGTCCCTTCGGGAAATGGGACGTTTGGATGAACGTGATCAACGCAGAGGCCGATCACGGCACGACCGAGGCAGCCTTGTTTGAAACCTTCTACGGTGAGCCTGAAGATTGGCACACTGAGGGGTGGCGAGAGATGGCCGCGTTCTCGTCTTGCGTGCTGCGACCGCTCGAATGGGCGGGGCTTCTGATCGAGACCCGCGAAGACGGCGCTAGCAGGCACGTATGTCATGTGTTCAAAACCCCGCTCTGGCGCAGCGCCCTCAAACTCGACACCGACGACATGCTGAGACCGATGTCCGTTCAATGAGAATATTTTTCGCTGTTCCCAAACGCGCTGCCGCTTGTGGGTGACGCAACCCAACGACGGAGCGTCTCGCAGGATACATCGATCCCACGCTCGAGCAACATTTCCTCGACCGACCGCAGACTGAGATTGAAGCGAACGTAAAGCCAAACTGCATGCGCGATGATCTCGGGCGGAAAGTGATGGCGTTTGGCGCCGATTTCATCGTAAATGCCCGAATGGGACGCAAGCAACACATGCGCTGGTCAAGCCGAGGCGCGTTCCAGATCCTCCAGGCTCGAACGGCAGACATCAATGGACTTCTCGAAAGACATTTCCTGGCCGCCTGACCCCCCAACTTCTGAAAGGTTCCTTACGGCGCTCAGGAACATTCGGACGGGCGGCAGGTCATGCGCGAAAGCAGACGTTCCAGGCGAGTTTGTCGGGCCAGAGTATGCCAACGCCGCAAGTCGATTATCTGAGCTCGGCGGAGTGCTCGACAAAGGAGACCGCTACACTCAACAAAATACGTCCTGTCTCGCGTTAACCGGGCGATCGACCGTGTATCCCATCGAACCCGTGCGAACCAATTTGTTGCCAGGAAAGTGTGCGCCGATCTTTTGCCGAAGCCGCCAAACATGGGTCTCGACCGTGTGCGTTGTTGCTTTGGGACTGTAGTGCCAAACCCGACGTAGCAGTTCGAATTTGCAGACCTCCCGGTCCCGATGTTCGGCTAGGTACGCCACCAGCCGTGCTTCAAGCCGCGTCAATCGCAACGTCTTTTGGTCGGGGCCGCTAAGCCGCTGGGTCTCTGTACAGACTGCAAACTCCTGGAGTGCAGCCGGAGCGTGCTTAGGCTTGATAGCGTTCAGGTCTGCCTCTTCGGCTGGGATGGTCATTGCGTGGCTCTCTCTTCCTACGTTTCTTATTTGGTATTCAGGTGGTTGCTCTCAGTTCACAGCGCCACCGCCGGATTGCAGACGGCGCGGCAGTACCTCGGGCCCAGGATTGGCCAATGCGCGGGCGAGCGGGATCGTTGCAAGGACTGCAACCCCGACTGCAGCGGCCACCATTTGCCAGCCACCTACCGCATTCACCTGGCCCAGCACGAACGCCCCTGCCAGCCCGCCCAAATAGTAGCTGGTCAGATACAACCCACTGGCCGCAGCCCGGTTCATTGTGGCTGTTCGGCCCACGAAACCGGTCGCCGCGGCTTGCATG
>JBGCFK010000486.1:0-2557 GCA_045106875.1 Paracoccaceae bacterium
GGGGCTGACGACTTTGCGGGACGGCAGATCCACTCATCCAAGTTCCGCAGTGGGCTGGATCATTCGGGAGCGCGGGCCGTGGTGATCGGGGCGAACACGTCGGCGCATGATATCTGCCATGATTTGTGGGAACAGGGCGTGCCGGTGACCATGATCCAGCGGTCATCCACCCTGGTTGCGCGATCGGCCAATGTGGTCGAGACCCTGTTGGGGCCGCTTTACTCCGAAGATGCTTTGGCTGCTGGTATCACAACAGAACAGGCGGACTTTTTGGCGACCACGTGGCCTTGGGCCGTTGTGACGGAACGCGCAAAACCGTTGGCGGCAAAGATGGCTGCGCGGGATGCGGATCTGCACACGCGCCTGCGCGTTGCGGGGTTTCAACTGGACAATGGCTGGGATGGAAGTGGAATTCCGCTCAAGAGCGCGCGCCAGGGTGGAGGGTTCTATATTGACGTGGGTGCGTCTGACCTGATTGCGGGTGGCGAGATTGGTCTGGTCTCTGGGCAGGACATCGCACGGATCAGCGCGGATGCCGTGATCATGGCGGATGGGACGCGGTTGCCATGCGACCTGATTGTCTATGCGACAGGTTTTGGCCCGATGAGTGAGTTCGTGCGAGATGTTTGTGGAGACGCGTTGGTCGCTCAGGCTGGCCGCGTCTGGGGGCTTGGCTCGGACACACCCAAGGACCCTGGGCCTTGGCAAGGCGAATTGCGCAACATGTGGAAACCCACCGCTGTTGACGGACTTTGGTTTCATGGTGGGAACCTGGCCCAGTCACGTCATTATTCGGCGCTACTTGCCATGCAGCTTGCGGCCCGGGCAGATGGTCGCGCCGAGGAGGCGTTCTCTGACCTCGGCAGATCCAACTTGGATTAGCGGCAGTCGATTTCTCCCAGTGCGCGCTCCAATCCAGCGGTTTTCAACGAAATGGTGTTCCGGGTGCTGAATTCTGTAATTGTAAGCATTCCATCGCGCATGCGCTCGCGCAGGGGCGAAACGGCGGCTTCTGGCATGGCGCCCAAGTAGCGGGTGCCATCGAACTCCATCACGCCGACGGGGCCGCGATAAAAGTCCGTGCCGGGTTTGCTTATTCGCAAAGAAGGATCGATTGCGGGGCCTGCTACCGGGCCGTCATTGCCTTCCGGCCATTGCAGCGAAAGCGCATGACCACCATCCGCGTGGCATCCTATCGCAACTGTGAAACCCAGCGGGTTGGATGATTGTGCCTCGGTCGTCGCAGCACGCCCGGCACTTGTTGGTTGGCCCGAAGCATCAAGAAAAACCAGATCCCATTTCTGCAATCCCGCCCAGGCCGGGGAAAAAACTAGGGTGCTGAGAAGCCCCAATATCAAGATACCTAGCCAGTATCTCACCAACTGATGCAAGCAAGCCGTCATTTTGATGTCCTCCCTAACCTTGCCAATTGTCGCGCGGTCGCGGGTCAGGGTCAATCGGCACATGTCCCTTAGGCTGCCAGCTGTGCGAGATCGGTTGGTTTCTGACGGAGCTCGGATGTTCGTTGAGATGTCTGACCGCCGCCGGTTGAGAAAAAGCTGACCATGGAACGTAGCTGCTCTGACTCGGCTGCCAGTGACTCGGAAGTCGAGGCCGCGCTTTTCGCGGAGTCAGCGTTGTCACGTATCACGCTGTCCAGATTTCGGATCGCCTCGTTGATCTGCTCGGCGCCAATGTTTTGCTCTCGCGTGGCTGCCGAAATTTCTTGCACTAGATCCGCAGTTCTCTGGATGTTTGGAACAAGCTGCTCCAGCATTTTGCCAGCCTCACCGGAGACTATGACAGTTTCGGAAGAGAGGGCGCCGATTTCTTGGGCAGCTTCCTGGCTGCGTTCTGCCAGTTTGCGAACCTCTGATGCGACCACCGCGAAGCCTTTGCCATGCTCGCCGGCGCGCGCTGCCTCTACAGCTGCGTTCAGGGCCAGCAGGTCTGTTTGGCGGGCAATTTCCTGCACGATGCTGATCTTCTCCGCGATGGTCGTCATGGCCTCTACCGCCCGTTCGACGGTTTCGCCTGACTTCTGAGCGTCACCTGCCGACTGCGTTGCTATCTTTTCTGTTTGTAGCGCGTTGTCTGCGGACTGGCTGATATTGGCAGTCATTTGTTCCACTGCGGCGGCAGCCTGCTGCGCCGAGGCTGATTGCTTGGAGGCTCCGCTACTGATTCGCTCGGCCGCCGCGCTAAGTTCCTTGCTGCCATCCGCGACCATGCTTGAGGTTTGTTGAGTTGCGCTCAGAACCTTACGCAATCGGTTGAACATCCCCTGTAGAGCCAGTCCAAGCCGGTCATGTTCGGATTGTGGTGCAACATCCGCTGTCAGATCACCAGCAGAGAACTGGCCGGCAGCAGTCGCGCTGTGATCAATTGTCTGGCTCAACGCGGCCAACGCGCGCATAGCTTCACCAATAGGGTCGTCGCGCTGCAGCGATGGACCTGAAACAGGCTCGCCGCGCATCACACCAGAGGCGGTCTTGCCCAGACTTTGCATTGGCTGGAACAGCATTCGCCCCATGGCAAAGTAGAGGGCTAGAAGGCC
>JBGCFK010000487.1:0-2786 GCA_045106875.1 Paracoccaceae bacterium
GCGGGTCGTGGCGGCGCCCGGCATTCGGGGAATCGTGGTCCGCATCGCGGGGCAGGCGGTCGGCTTCGTGCAAGGTGATCAGAAAGACAGAAACTGCGTTCGACATGCTGCCCGCTAGCATGAGCGTCGGACCGGGTCAAAACCCGATCCCATCATTGGGCACCACGCAAAGACTAGGCTGGACCTGCTGAGATCGTATGCGTTTACTAATGTACAGGTCCTGAAGGAGCCAAAGAATGTCACATGAACCGACCCAGATGATTGTCTGCGCCCAGCCCGAAGCCGCCGAGGCCGGAGCACGTGTTCTGATGAAGGGCGGCAACGCCGTCGATGCCGCCATGGCATGCGCCTTGGTTGCCGGGGTGGTTGACCCACAAATGTGCGGGATCGCTGGTTTTGGAACATGCCAGATTTACGACCCGGGTACCGGGCGACATGAGGTGATCGATTTTCATGGCCGTACTCCGTTGGCAGCGACCCCTGAGATGTGGGAGGACCGGCTAGAGGGCGAGACACGGGACGGTTTTGGGTTTGTCCTGAAAGACAATGTGAATGATCTGGGGTATGGAGCCGTCACGACGCCAGGTTCGCTCATGGCGTATTTCGAAGCGGTCAGGGATTTCGGATCCTGGGACTGGGCGGACGTTGTGGCGCCCGCGGTCGCTCAGGCTGATGCTGGCTTCTTTGTGCGTCCCCATGTGCACCATTGGTGGACCCATGGCGCTGACTTGGGTCGCGTTCAGGTCGTCGAGCGGCTGGCATTTTCGTCTACAGGCCGGACGGCCTATCTGCGTACCGACGGCACTCCGAAGAAGATCGGGGAACAGGTCGCAAATCCGGACTTGGCGCGAAGCCTTGCAAGAATCGCCCGCGACGGCGCGGATGTTTTCTACAATGGCGAGATTGCCGACCAGATCGATGCGGATTTTCAAGCGAATGGTGGTTTGTTGCGCAAAGAAGATCTGGCAGCCTACGCGACCGTGCGGACCAAACCCCTCATTGGTACATATCGGGGACTGGGAGTTACCACCAGTCACCCACCAGGGGGTGGTCTTATGTTGGTCGAGATGCTGAATATCCTCGAGGCATTTGATCTTGCGGGTATGGGGCACAACTCGACCGAGTATATCCGAGTGGTCTGCGAGGCGATGCGCGTCGCGACTGTCGACAAGGATGCCCATGTGGGGGACCCAGCGTTTGTCGAGATCCCAGAGCATTTGCTCGACAAGGCCTATGCCGCTGGCATTGCCGCCCGGATCAGGGCGGGCGATCGGATACGGGTGACGCGACTTGGTGTGCCCGAGCCCAAGGATACGACACATGTAGCGGTTGTTGATGCAAATGGCATGTGCGTGAGCATGACCCACTCGCTGGGAATGCCGTCCGGCGTCATAACCGATGGACTTGGCTTCATGTACAATGGCTGCATGGCCGTGTTCGACCCGAGGCCAGGACGGGCAGGGTCGATTGCACCTGGCAAGGCGAGGTTTTCCTCGGTCAGTCCTGCGATTGTCTGGCGGGATGGAAAGCCAATCTATGTGGTCGGTGCCCCGGGAGGCACCCAGATTGCGATGGGGGTGCTACAGGCTATCCTCAATGTGGTCGATTTTAACATGAGCGCAGTCGAGGCGGTATCGGCGCCCCGTTTCTCGGCCACATCGGATGCCATTGATGTGACGAACCGGGTGCCGGGCTATGTGCTGGATCCGTTGGCCGAGGCCGGGTTCGAGATTATCCGCTCTGCAAATTCCTTCGGGATCGCGGCGGTGCATGGGATCCGGATCGATGATGGAAGACTGACGGGAGGTGCTGACCCTGGCCATGACGGTGTGGCGCTAGGGATCTAACTGGATAACGTGATCCGCCAGTGCTGCCGTAGATGGGCGATGCGACACCATGATTACTGTTGCGCCATCTCGGGCTTCGAATAACGCGCGCAGAACCTGTTCCTCCGCAAGGATATCCAATGCGTTGGTCGCCTCGTCCAGTATCATAAGCCGTGGCCTGCGCAGCAGCGCGCGCGCCAGACCGAACCGTTGACGCTCTCCACCCGAGAAATGGCTGCCATCCAGACGCAGTTCGGTCGAAAGACCGTTTGGCAGCGCACACACCAGATCGGCTGCGCCCACAATGTCGAGTGCGGACCAGATGTCTGCCTCTGAAACGTTGACGGTTCCCCAAGTAAGACTTTCTTGCAAAGTTGCCTGCAATGGCACGGGATCCTGTCCGACATAAGCGAGCACAGATCCGATAGCGGCACGTGCCGCCGCATCAAAGGGCTGGTCATCGATCCGTATGTCGCCGGCATCCGTGTTGTCGAGCCCTGCCAACAGATCGCAAAGCGTGGTCTTGCCACTACCTGAAGGTCCTGAGATGGCTGTTATGGCGCCCGCGGCGACCTCTGCCGAGATAGCGACCAGCACGGCTGGCTGAGCTGGGTCAGGCGACCGGGTTACCCCAGCCAAAACGAAACCGGGCGCACGCGGCCAGGATGGGACAATGGTGCTTTCGCTGCGAGGCAGGTCTGATAGAAGGTCCTGTGCATCGCGCCACGCAACCTCGCCATGGCGCAACGCCAAGGCGCTGCCTTGCAATGCCTGAAGCGGTGCGGACAGACGAACCATCAAGACGAGAATGACAACCAGGCTTTCGGCAGGTACAGAAAACCACCCATGCCCCAACCAGACCGCGACAATTGCCAGCAGCGCTGCCCCTGTTTGCAATGCCAGCATCGCAAGTGAGCCATCGCGTTGGGCTGCTACGACCTGCTGTGAGAAGCCTGCGGC
>JBGCFK010000488.1:0-2738 GCA_045106875.1 Paracoccaceae bacterium
CAGCACCGACGCGCCCCTCACAGATCGCGGCGAGCAGCTTCTCGAAGCCAGGCCGGGCGACACCGGAACCTGATCGACCGAGATCATCGTCGATAATCTGCACGTCAGCCCAACCGAGGCCACGTGCGCGCTCAGCAAGCGCATACTGGCGTCTTTGACTCTCAAGGTTATGTACGACCTGATCTGCAGTCGATTGGCGGACATAGACAACGGCCTGGCGCACAAGATGATCAGAACTGATCTTACTCATCGATCACTGCCGTGACGCTTGTTGCTTCCTGCAGAAGCCTCTCGCTGAGTGCCGCTTCCTGCAGAAGTTCCCCGGTCAGCCGCAGAAGACGCTGACGACGTTCGGGCGGGATCGCCGAAGGATCGGGGTGAACATCGAACAGATGCAGTTGAAGGGGGTGGGGTGCCGTCATGCTCGCCTCCGCTGGCCAGGGATGATTCCTCTTCCCCCGAGACTACGGACCGAGCCAACATCGCGCAGACCTCGAAAAGCGCCGCAATAGACAGTGCGGGTGTCTCCGCAATCGAGGATGCCTTTGCGTCCTCCTGCGCCATCCAGGCCGGGATCTTCGCCAACGTCCCATCGCCCTGGACGATCGTCAGATGCAAGACCCCGCCATGAACGGCACGTGCCACCACTTCTACCGTTTGCCCTACCCGAGGATGAAACGGATAGAAGATGCGCACCTCAGAGCCCGGATCACGGGCAGTGCGTCGCTGGCTTGTGTGGCGTCGGCAAGACCTGGCTGGTCTGCGCGCTTGGACACAAAGCCTGCCGGGATGGCAAGTCGGTGATCTACCAGCGCATCCCCCGTCTGTTCGCCGAGCTGGAACTGGCCCACGGCCCCTCTCGGCAGCATCCTTCGGATGCACCTGCCGGGCAATGGACGGACGCTTCCCCCGCCTGTTCCGCCAGCTCACCAAGGCGGATGTGCTGACCCTCGATGATTGGGGGCCGGACCGGCAGACCGCACCACAGCGAAGGGACCTCATGGAGATCGTCGAAGATCGCTACCAGTCTGGTTCAACCGTCATCACCAGCCAGCTGCCCATCGACACCTGGCACGACGTGATCGACGAGCCGACCTTCGCGGACGCCATCCTCGACCGCCTGATCCACAACGCTCACCGATTACCTCTCGACGGGCCGTCGCTCCGGAAAACCCGAGACACAAACACTGAAAAGGAAACCTAATGACATCGAAATCCAACGCCCAACGGCCCGCCACACGCGCCGCATCGTCAGCGTTGTGTGGCGCACGCTGCGACGCGCGCGGCTCAACTCCGAAGCTTGACCAGCGCCGGGATCGCTGACATCAGAAAAACACGTTCAGCAGCAGCGCTCAGATTTGGACGAATGCTCTGGAATCCGTGGACGAGTGCCATTGGAACCGATGGACGAATGTTCCGGAATGCGCATCCAGCCAGAGGTAGGGTCATTCAACCTCCAGCGGTCGGTCAGGACAAGCGTCAAAGCGTTCGTCGATCACACTACCCTCTGTTGCCGTGTTTCCGGTCGTTGCTGTTCGATAGGCGACAGCATTTCAGTCTGGTCCCATAACCGTTTTGGCAGCCCTCTACCCATTGTTGCTGGCTCACTCTATCGAGCGCTCTGGAGACCCGGTAGCCTTCACGCAGGGGAACGGGTGGGATGCTGGCACGCAGGCCAGCGATCAACTCAAGCAGATGCTTCAGTTTGCTGTTTTCAGTGCCTGTTTGAATGGGGGAATGCACCATGCCAATTTCAGAGATCTTTAAACCGTTCAACGACGGCAGCAGCGATGAACCGCAAGGCCCGGACCGAAGCATTTGCTGGGTCATGGACTTCAGCGAGGGCCTCAAAAAGCCCTACCAGTTTCTGGAAGCCAATGCGACGCGGTTCCTGTCCCGCACGGAGCGTGGCGTTCACGGCCAGAACGAGGTTCTCGAAGGGATCGAACTCGTCTCTGTGAACGGCGACGATCCGAATTCGGCTGCCAACCTTGATCTTTACTCCCGGCTCGATCTGAATGTGTCGAGCCTGTTTTCACGCCGAGCCAGAGCCTCAGTGGTGCGGATCTTGTCACAGGCAATGGCCAGACTCTCTTCCTGTTCAAAACAGATGGCGGGATCCGAACCTATGATTTGCTGACCGACAGGCTGGACCTTGACGAAGAGATCACTTTCACGTTCCGGATGAACTACACGGGCATCGTTGCGACCCGGAACGTCGATTTCGAGATCATTGGCGGGTATGATCCGGTCACGCAGTTCGGCGGCATTCGGGCTGGGAATGAGGCAATCGAGAGAGGCCTGAAGGCAGGTGAGGTGCGAATATTCGATCTGAACGATCGCTTTAGGACTGCCGATAGCTTGCGTGTCGATGTCGCAACGATTGAGGTCACAGAGTTCCTGAACGGCACCCCCGTCACGGTCTTGCAAGATGTAGGCGGGGATCCGACCACCGGCATATCCGAGTGGTTCGACCTTGACGGTGGCGGGCGGATACGGTTTCTGCCGCACCCGGATGGCCCCGCCCATTTAGGGTTTCAGTCCCTGGTCGAGTTTGATCCCGATGGCGATTTCGACGACCTGATCCCATTGGAATCAGCTATTGTCGAGTCTGGTGCCCAAGCGATGATCATGCGGCGGCTTGGTTTGTGTTTGATGGCTTGATGCCGTTGACGAAATCGACGCCTTGAATGACGTCGGCGAGATGGGCGAAGCCTCGCAGTTTGCGCCAGCTTTTC
>JBGCFK010000489.1:0-3214 GCA_045106875.1 Paracoccaceae bacterium
TCGGTATCAATTCGGTCCGAACTTGTATCCATGTCCACTGGCCCCGAGCCAGCGTCCGGCCTCGCCGCCACCTACCGCGAAACGGTGTATCTGGGGCTGACGACCTCGCATCGTGTGTCGCTTGCGGATGGTAGTGACATGATGGCACGCGTTGTCTCGGATGGCTCGGTCGAGGCCCCTGAGCCCGGCACGGCCGTTACGCTCACCTGGCCCCACGATGCCGCGCGCCTACACCTCAACTGAAGGAGGCATCCATGCCCTGGTCCAACCCCCGTGTCCCCTACCAGATGTCCAACAAGCGCAGGCGACTGGAGCCACCGGGTGGCAAGCCGATCATCGTGAACCTCTGCATGAACGTCGAATACTGGCCGTTTGACAAGCCAATGCCGCGCGGGGTTCTGCCTCCGCCCCATGGTGCGCAGATCCAGCCGCCGGATGTGCCAAACTACTCCTGGGTCGAGTATGGCATGCGTGCCGGGATGCCACGGTTCATGGAGATGGTCGGGCAACGTGGTCTGCCTGTCTCGGCGCTGATGAACGCGCAGGTGGCCGACGTTTATACCGATCTGATGGACGATATCGTTGCGTCGGGCTGGGAACTGGTCGGCCACGGCTGGATTCAACAATCGCTGAAGAACGCGGAGGACGAGGAAGCCGTCATCAAACGCTGTGTCGCCCGGCTGAAGCAATGTGATGGAAAGACCGTCCGGTCTTGGCTTGGACCCGGCCTTGGCGAAAGCCATGACACCATCGACTTTTTGAAAGCAAACGGGATCGACTTTCTGCATGATTGGGTGATTGACGACCTGCCCTTCTGGATCCGCACAAAGCACGGCCCCATGGTCGGGCTACCCTATGCGTTGGAGCTGAATGACGTACCTGTCTACGCGATCAAGAATGCCTCGACCGACGAGATTCTGAAGCGCCTGGAAGCCACATTGGCGATATTCGAACGGGAGACCGAGCAGAACCCGCGCGTGCTGACCTTCGGCCTGCATCCACACATTATCGGCGTGCCGCACATCGCCTACTACTTCGAGAAAGCACTGGATATCCTGATGGCGCACCCGCAGACGGTGTTCAAGACCTCGCACCAGATTGGCGACTGGTTCATCCAGGCCGACGGAACCGCCGGAGCGGATGTGGCTGCTTATCAGGATCGATTGCCGCCTCTGCCCGAGGCGACCTGAACCATGACACGTCCGACCCCATCCACCGCGTTGGCGCATCTCAAAGTGTTGGACCTGACGCGGGTGCGGGCAGGGCCCACCTGCTGCAGGGTCTTTGCTGATTTCGGGGCGGATGTGATCAAGATCGAAGCTCCGGAAGGCATCGACCCGAATGCCGGGATGAGCGGTGCACGCCATGGCTATGACATGTTGAACCTGCACCGAAACAAACGGGCGATGACGCTGAACTTGAAGAAGCCAGAGGGTCTGGCGCTATTTTTGCGGATGGTTGAGCAGGCGGATATCGTGGTCGAGAACTTTCGCCCCGATGTCAAAGAACGCCTTGGCATCGACTATGATGCACTGGCAGCGGTCAATCCCGGGATCATTCTCGCGTCAATCTCGGGTTTCGGGCAAACGGGGCCATATGCCAAGCGGCCGGGGTTTGACCAGATCGCACAAGGCATGGGTGGGCTGATGATGGTGACGGGACAACCGGGGCAGGGCCCGATGCGCGCTGGCACAGCGGTCGCAGATTCGTCAGCCGGATTGAATGCGGCCGTCGGTATTCTGGTCGCACTGGCCGAGCGTGATCGCTCCGGCAACGGACAATGGGTCCAGACTTCCCTGCTGGAAGCACAGATTGCGCTGATGGACTTTCAGGCCGCCCGGTATCTGGTGGATGGAGATGTCCCTCCGCAGGCAGGCAATGATCATCCTTATGCCACGCCCATGGGCGTTATTGCGACCAAGGATGGTTTTCTTAACCTCGGTGTCGGAGCTGAAGGGCAATGGACAGCACTTTGTGATGCGCTGGGACGCGAGGATCTGCGGGATCATCCAGATTTTGCGACGATGGAAGATCGGTATACCAATCGAACCGCGTGCTGGGCAGTGTTGGCGCCCATCTTTGCTGAACGGGCCACTACAGAATGGCTCGATCTGCTTGAAGCGAATGGTGTACCGGCAGGGCCTATCTATGATGTGGGCGAGATGTTTAATGATCCGCAGGTTACCCATCTGGGCATAGCACAACCGGTTGCGCATCCTGATGGGGGGCAGACACATCTGATAGGACAGCCCGTGACGCTGTCGCGAACACCAGCAACTTTGGATACTCCTGCGCCAGACCTTGGCGCAGATACTGATGAGGTGCTTCGAGAGTTTGGGTTTGAGCCCGATGAGATCGCAGATCTGCGGATCTCTGGCGCAATCTAACGTGCAGGAGTGGGGAGGTGGGTCACGCGGACTGCGCTCTCGAGGATCTCTGCCCAGCTTGTAAGGCGACTCTCGGACCACTTCGGGGCGATCAATTGGACCGATGCTGGCAAATCGGACTGAGGATCCCAAACAGGTAGAGTGACTGCTGGACAGCCAGAGAAATTCGCCAATGCAGTCAACTCGGCCTGATTGTTGGGTGGCGATATCCCATGCGCGAACGCCCTCTGCGGCGTCGTTGGCATTAACAGCGCGTCGACATCCTGCCAAGCCCTTGCCACCGCGCCACCTACATCCCTGATGGTGGCATAGGCCGCATCCAACCGGTCGGCTGAAAGCGCCGCGCCATAGCGCAACATCTGTTGTAATGACGTGCTTAGAGCGCTTTCGATATTCAGCAATTCTCCAAGTTCGACCGCCCCCTCTGCCTCGATCACCAACAGACCGGCGTGACGCGCAGCTGCAGGATCCCAGACGGGCATATCCACATCAACGATTGTGGCGCCAAGCTCGGATATTGCCCGCCGTGCTGTCGAAAAGCCTGCGTATATCGCGGGTTCGCAGTTGACCAATTCAAGTTGTTTCGGGATGCCGAACCTCAACGTGCTTAGGTCGGAGACAGTGTCGCGTTGATCCCATTCCAAGGGCACACTCGCACTGCGAGGGTCATCAGTATCAGACCCCGCCAATGTCGTCACAGCTGGCCAGAGCAGATTGGCCCGCCGTGTCAACACTCCGATGGTGTCGAGAGATGGTGCCAGCAAGGCCAGTCCACCACGCCCGATCAAGCCAGAAGTCGGCTTCAGACCAACAACACCGCAATATGC
>JBGCFK010000049.1:0-3978 GCA_045106875.1 Paracoccaceae bacterium
CGCTTTGCGATCGCCTGCCGGGTAATAGATGCGTGCCTGAACCAGCACTGGTTCACAAGCATCGGCGAGGCGCGCCAGATCATCGAAAACTGGAGGATCGACTACAACACAGAACGCCCGCACAGCAGCCTGAAATACCTATCCCCGGAGGAGTGCGCCGCAACGCGGCCCTTTGACAAAACGCAATGGGCGCAGACGCATGAGCTATCCGAGCGCTCCGCGCCCGCACCCATTGCTCACGCCGCCGAATGATGGCACCAAATGGAGAGCCAACCCGATTTACGACTGGCCCTGAAAACGAGGGCAGGTCAGCCAGGTCAAACGCTTCAGAAACCGCCAAAACTTCCGCCGCGCGTTCATTGATCGAGACTTCCGAGCATGCTTCGACGATATGGGCGTTGGTTAGAACGTGTCCCGTGCTTGAGACAAAGAAGCCTGTGCCGCTTGATGCAATGGCACCTTGGCCCCTGTTCGGTGGTGGAGTCGGGCTGGTGGTAGTTTCCTCCGCTTCCTCTTCTTGGTTCACCTTGGCGAGAACTTGAAGAACTGCGCGATGCAGATCGCCATCCTCTGTAAACATCCGGGTTTGCCGCCAGCGCATGAAGGTCTTTTTTCGCGGGCGTGTCTTCCTGCATCGGGAGTTCGGTCAATTCCCAATGCGCGGTTTTTCCAATCCCGGAAGGTCCCAGACACGGACCTTGCCGCATCTCAATAAACCCACGTTCCTGCAGGTCTCTGAAGTAGGGGCGAATAGTAATGCGATTGACGTTCAACAGGTCTGCAGCCTCCCGGTGGCTCAGAGTTATCTGCCCATTGTTGGACCCTCTGTAGAGCCGCTTCAGCTCGACATAGAGCGCGCGGGGTCGCCGCGTTGCCGGGACTTGAGAACCTCGTCGTGCGTTGACTTCCACGCCACGAACGCAGCCTTGTAGCTTTGGTCCTTCTCGGCAAATCGGTCCCGCAGAAAAGCCTGGTACTCGGCAATCGGCTTCATCAGCAGCTTGTTAGTAGAGGACTTCCGCTCACCAGACTGCGCCACCGTCAAGAGGAACAGCGACAGCACCGCCTCACCATGAAGGGTCTCGACATCGTGCAAGCCCTCAGCCGCCAGTGCCGCTACAGCCAAAGCAGACTGAGCCGCGATAGCTGGCGGGCATTGCGTGCAGTCCTGCGCCGCCTCAGCAGCCTCGCGGAGAGGTCCAAGGGCTTCCGTCGGGTACGGCTCAGAATCGGCAATCGCGCGCACCAGAGGTTACGGTGCCTCAGCCTCGATACTGGCTTGGGCCGCAAGTTCACCTGTGATCGTGGGGGTGATCTTTTCACGGGCCTCCCTCTCTGGCGGCTCGGCTGGACCGGCTGCGTCTGACGCCTTCCTGGCGCTCGCCATGGTCGCGGTGAACGACTTGATGCCGTCGTCGCTGATGAGGCCGTTTGTGTGGCAGGCCTGTTGCAGCGCGCTCTCGATCTCGCTTTCGGACAGGTATACGAGTGATCCAGGCGCTCCTCGGACATACCAAGCTGACTACGACGGCGCGGTATGCAAGCGTTGCGACAGGTATGATCTCAGCAGTGGAGAGCCCGCTGGACAGCCTTGGCCAATCGGTCAAGCGCAAGAGGGGCAAAAAAGGCGCGTCATAGCCCGCGTTAGCACGAACAAGTCTGGAGGTTGCGGATATGCACCCCGAACTTTGAGGCTGGTTCGAATTGGTCTGACAGCAATCTTGGTTGGCAAACGACTGGGAGACGTCAATCGGGGCTGCTGATGCCTTGACCTCGATACCTCCGATCAGGAGATCAACACCCTACTCAACAACAAAAGTGGTCATCGGATTTTAAGCCGGACTGTTAGCGGCGGGCAGATCGTCCAGCTGGTTTTGGACTTGGAACCCCCAATCCCGTCAACACTCGGATCGGACCACTGGCGCGCACCTTGGTTCCGGACTTTGGCGTGATGTAAACCAGCTTTTCCGCCTCGACGATGATCGCTCCCGCCAACCGTCGTGCATCCAGACGCTGGCCTATGCGTTCTATGGTCGGGGCTGCTTTCAGCCAGAACCGCCTGTGGCTTGGTGGCATGTAAAGCGCCGCACCATGGCGTTCGGCGGTGAATTTGTGCGCAGCCAGTGCCGCATCCAACTGCCCAACAGAGTAGGGCCGCCCAAAGGCGAAAGGTGTTCCGTCACGCCGCGCCCAAATGCCAGCGCGGTTCGGCACGATGAACACAGCCTTGCCACCTGGCGCCAGCACACGCCAGATCTCTTCAAGCAATGCCTGTGGGCGTTCGCATGTCTCCAGCCCGTGCGCCACGACCAGGCGGTCAGCGAAGCCACCCGGCAACGGCCAAAGTGTTTCCTCCACCAGCGTAGAGACATTCGGCCCCTCACCCGGCCACGCACACACACCTTGTTGCGCAGGCATCAGCGAGACCGTCCGCGAAGCCTCACCAATAAACGGTCGCAAAAGCGGTGACGTGTACCCGAATCCCACAAGGTTCTGGTTCTTCACATTCGGCCAAAGCGCCCTCAGCCGCGCCCGCAGGGTGTGCTGCGCCATGCGCCCCAACCGGGTCGAGCTGTAAAACCTGCGAAGTTCAACAACGTCCAGATGCATTGCCACGTGCCCTTCCTTGGGACAGGATCACCATAACCTAAGAACGGAGGATTGCCCATGCCCGTCGAAATCGTGACTGTACCGTGTCGTTCGGACAACTACGCCTACCTGATCCGTGATGCGTCGGGTCAGGTGGCTCTGGTCGATGCGCCCGAGGTGGCGCCCATTGTGGCGGCGCTGGACGCGCGAGGCTGGGGGCTGGACCAGATCTGGATCACCCACCACCACGGCGATCACACGGACGGCGTGCCCGAACTGGTGGCGAAATACGGCGCTAGGACCGTCGGGCACGGCAAGGACAAATCCCGACTGCCCGCGCTGGATGTCGAGGTTGGCGAAGGCGAGACTGTCAGCCTTGGCGGCGCCGAGGCGCGTATCATCGATGTCTCGGGCCACACGATAGGTCACATCGCGTTCATCATGGACGCCGACAAGGCCGCGTTCACGGCGGACAGCCTGATGGCGCTGGGCTGCGGGCGCGTGTTCGAGGGCACACACGCCATGATGTGGGAGAGCCTGTCCAAGTTCCTCACCCTGCCGGACGACATGATGGTCTACTCGGGCCACAATTACGGGAAGGCAAACGGGGCCTTTGCGATGTCGGTCGAGCCCGGAAACGAGGCGTTGCAGACGCGCATCGCCGGGATCGAGGTCGCGGATGCCGCGGGCACGCCCATTGTGCCGGTCAGCATGGCTGAGGAGCGTGCGACAAACCCTTTCCTCCGCGCCGTGGAGCCATCGGTGAAAGACGCCGTCGGCTTGCCCGGCGGGGATGACGCCGCGGTGTTTGGGGAGATCCGGCGGCGGAAGGATAGTTTTTGAGCGATGGCTCAGTATCCATCCCAGATCGATGACGGCATCACCCTAAGTAGATGGTTGTCAGAACGCTCCGACTGGGAAGCCAGGATCATGATTGCGCGGGTAATGCTGCGTGCTCTACCAAGCCTCGAACAGTTCGCGGTTGTCCGCTCGGTCGATTTCCTCCTTGGTAGTTTCCGTCATGCATCACTTATCTCTGCTCTTTCAGCGGATCTGAGCGATCGACGACTTCCTCTGTATCCGGTCCAAGACGACGCGAATAGTGGCGCAAACTTCATTCTTGCAGCACGTAGAACTTTCGAGTCGACCGAACATCGGCAGCTTGTCGAGCTAGCGCCGACTGCAGTGAACGATGCTATCGAGAGCTTGAATTTTCTGATCAACAATAAAGGTCTCACAACTTTGCGGGAGCCTTGGGAATTCAAAGAGATCGCAGCTCGAATATGGGAAAACATCGCACACGACGCAGAAGAACTCGCCAACGGGGCAGACCAGTTGTCGTTTTGGCACAGCCCGTTGTGGTGCAGTGGAGAGCCTGAAGAGGTACAG
>JBGCFK010000490.1:0-2852 GCA_045106875.1 Paracoccaceae bacterium
CTCGTCGACGCTACTTTACTGGCTTGGTGATCAGGACCCCGAGGCGCGCGCTACATGGGAGCTTCTCGACCGCCGGGTTGAGAACGTCATGCAGTTTGAAAAGGTTAAGGCCCAAGCCCAGAAGAACCCGCTTGCGAAGGCCGCGTTTGCATTGCCGAATGCCCTTTTGGGTATGGTCCGCGCACCCGGGGCGAGGTGAAGCAGCCGGTCTCCGGCCCGTTGAGCCGGAGATTACGACACTTCGACCCCTCCCGACCTCCCTATGGGAGGGGCGCCTGTGGCAGCGTCCGGCGCCTAGGATTTCGGGCCTAGCCGCGTAACGTGACCCATCTTCCGGCCCGGGCGACTTTCGGCTTTGCCGTAAAGATGCAGTCCACCTTCGCGGGCCAGCGTTTGCCAATCATCTGCCTCGCCCCCAATCAGGTTGGTCATGACGGCGTCCGAGTGACGTGTTCCATCGCCCAGAGGCCAGCCGCAGACCGCGCGGATGTGTTGCTGAAACTGGTCAATGACGCAGGCCTCGATGGTCCAGTGACCGGAGTTGTGAACCCGCGGCGCAACCTCGTTCACCAACAGGCCCTCGGCTGTGACGAACATCTCGACCCCCATCACACCTGCATAGTCGAGCGTATTCACGATGCGGCCTGCAGTCAGCACCGCGTCCTGACGCTGGCTGGCTGACAGGTCTGCGGGCAGGGTGGTCGTGTGGAGAATGCCGTCCAGATGCACGTTCTCGCCCGGATCATAGCAGATCGTTTCGCCGTCGATTCCGCGCGCGACAATCACTGAGATTTCGTGGGTGAAGGGCACAAACCCCTCCAGTACTGCGGGCGACTGACCGATATTCTCCCACGCTGCCCCGGCATCTTCCGGCGTGTTGAGCCGTGCCTGACCTTTGCCGTCATAGCCAAAGCGCCGGGTCTTCAGGATCGATGGCGTACCGATCCTGGCAATGGCAGTTTCAAGGCCTGCCAGGCCATCCACCTGTGCCCACGGCGCGGTTGCGATGCCCAAATCGTTCAGCCAGGTTTTCTCGATCACGCGATCCTGACTGACTGCCAATGCATTGCGTCCGGGGCGGATCGGCACGAGGCTCTCTATAAGGTCCAATGCCTCGGTCGGGACATTCTCGAATTCGTAAGTGACCACGTCGCACGTTTTGGCAAAAGCGCGGATCGCTTCTGCGTCCTCGTACGGGGCCATGGTCACCGCTGCTGCGACATCTCCAGCGGGCGGGTGTGCACCCGGCTCGAAGATATGGCACTTCAGGCCCAGCCGAGACGCCGCGATTGCAAGCATGCGACCGAGTTGTCCGCCGCCAAGGATCCCGATGGTGCTGCCCGGAGGCAATTGGTCAGCCACGCTCAGGCTCCTCTGCGACAGCGGTTGAGCGTGCGGCGCGCCATGCGTCCAGCCTGTCCGCCAGCTCAGGATCGGTTGTGGCAAGGATTGCAGCGGCAAACAGCCCGGCATTCATGGCGCCTGCATTGCCGATTGCGAAGGTCGCCACTGGAATTCCCTTTGGCATTTGCACGATGGAATAGAGGCTGTCCTGTCCGTTCAGCGCCCAACCCATGACCGGCACGCCAAGCACGGGCACGCGGGTCTTCGCAGCCAGCATGCCGGGCAGGTGCGCGGCACCGCCTGCGCCCGCGATGATGGCGCAGAGGCCCCGGTCTGCAGCGGTTTCGGCATAAGCGAACATCCGGTCGGGCGTACGGTGCGCCGACAGGATCCGTGTCTCGTAGTCAAGCCCGAGTTCATCCAGCACATCGGCCGACCATTTCATGGTTGGCCAGTCCGACTGACTGCCCATGACAATACCGATCTTCGGATCTGACATCCACGCCCCCATTGCAGGAAAGCGGGCAATATACTGCGGCTTGGGGCCGTGTCCAGTTGAAGACAGATCCGGCTGACGCCGCGGCTGATTTCAAGGCGCAGAACTGGTGTTTCTGGTCAGGCGATGATGTCGGGATACAGCTGGTCTTCAATCCGGGTGATCCGATCGCGCAGCAGCAGTTTACGCTTCTTCATCCGCTTCAGATCGAGGGGCTCCATGCCGACTTCCGGTTGTGACGCCAGAATTTCGGTGTCGAGCGCACGGTGTTCACGCTTCAGCTCCTCGAGCTGGATCTTCAGGAGCTCTTGATCACTCATTACATTCATGTCGACCGTACAGTTCGCCGTCGGGTTTATCCCGGCGATTCTCTTATAGCGCATCGCCTCGCCCATAGGAATGCATCAGAGAGGTGAACAAAGGACGAGCGCTCAAACAAGATTGCACAAGGGCGATTGCAGAGGGACAAGCCCGCGACTAGCTTAATCAAGCAACCGCACTGCTTTGCCAACGCAACAGCACTGCAGAACATGAGAGGCCGTGCGGGATGATTACCAAGTTCCTTCTGACGGCTTTGCTGATGGTGGCCGGGTGGTTTGTGCTCTCACGCCTTCAGGGCAAACGGACCAAGCAGCGCTCCAAAGCGCCGGGTAAGCCGCCGATCGTGGCTCAGGAAACCGTGCGGTGCGCCGATTGCGGGATATATCTGCCACTTGGACAGACTTGTGGCTGCACTGATCGTGCCTAACTGGTGCTTCACCCAACTCATGCGACGTTGCAGGTGATAGCCGCGCGCACAAACTGAACCGGAACCGTGATGGATCTTTTCTACCTTATCCTGGGCCTTGCCCTTCTTGTCGGGGCCGGAGACGCATTGGTGCGGGGTGCGGTCGCAATGAGCCTGCGATTGGGGATCCCGGCACTGATCATCAGCGCGACCGTTGTCGCCTTTGGAACTTCGGCGCCAGAGTTGCTGATTTCGGTGGAAGCTGCGTTGGAAGGTGCAGCGGGG
>JBGCFK010000491.1:0-11192 GCA_045106875.1 Paracoccaceae bacterium
ATTATTATGGGTAAGTGTGAAAAGGCAATGAGCAGTTGTTCATTGCACCTCCTCCCTGTCGAACTGGCCGCGCCTCGTGCGCGGTCTTTTTTTTGTTGATTGCAGATTTAGGATTTTTTTGCGTTGACGGCCATGTTTCTCTCGCTAATCTCGCCCTCGTAAGCCGACCAAGTTCGGCAGGGAGAGACAAGCGTAATTGCTTAGGCAGGGGCACTACCGAGTGCCCCTGTTCTCGTTTCCGGGAATGCAAGTTGCGCTTGCGGCAATTGGACAGCGGGTTGATTTCCTCCGCATCCCTTGGCAAGAGACTGATGCCGCTAACGGCAAATTAAGAACGGGAAATAAGCAGTGATCCGTATCCTCCAAGCCACGTTGACCGGGATGTGTCTGGCAGCAGCAATTGCCGCACCCGCCTGGGCGCAGACCAAGGATGTCCTCAAGGCCACGCATGGCGATTGGGAGATCCGTTGCATCGAAGGCTCGAACACCTGCGCGATGTCTCAGGTCGGGAAGACCAATGACGGCAAGCGGGCCCTGCTCGTCACGATCCAGCGGCTCAGCGGCGCAAAGGCAGAAAACGGTACGCCTGTTCCTGCTGCCATGACCGTGCAGACCCCATTGGGCATCCTCTTGCCATACGGCGTGCGTCTGAAGATCGACGCTGACCAAGTCGTACCGCTGCCGCTGTCACGCTGTGTTCCGGCTGGCTGCATCAGCCAGGCGCCAATGCTCGAAGAGGCCGTGGGCAAACTCAAAAAGGGCTCCAAGGCAGTCTATGGGTTCTTTTTGGACAAGGAAGTGCTGGTTAACGTCTCGCTCCGAGGGTTCACCAAGGCCTTCAACAGCCTGACCCCTGTCAGCCAGTAAACTGCTATGGCCTGAGCGGCGTTGTCATACCCAGCGCCGCATCGCGAGGACGGCGTTCAACCCACCAAATGCGAATGAATTTGACAGTGCGGCGCTGGGCTGCGCTTCGCGTGCTTCGTTGACGATCACGTCCAGTTCAATGTCCGGGTCCGGTTCTTCATAGCCGACGGTCGGTGGCAAGACGCCCTCCATCAGTGCCATCACGGTCGCTACAGCCTCCAATGCGCCGGCGGCTCCGATCGCATGACCATGCATGGACTTGGTGGATGAAACGGGCACGCGCGCCCCTGCGTCGCCGAGCACATTGCGGATCGCCGCGGCTTCAACTCGGTCGTTCATGGCCGTGGCGGTACCGTGCGCGTTGATGTAACCGATATCTTCCGCGTACAGCCCAGCCTGCGTCATCGCACCCTGAATAGCCCTGGAAGCGCCTTCAAGCGACGGCTGCACAATATCGCCTGCATCCGCCGTCATGCCAAATCCGCAGATCTCGGCCAGAATCTGGGCGCCGCGCGCCTGGGCATGGTCCAGGGTTTCGATCACAAGGATCGCGGCGCCCTCGCCCAGAACCATACCGTTGCGGGTCTTCGAGAACGGACGGCAGGCCTCCTTCGACATGACGCGCAGACCTTCCCAGGCCTTCATTCCACCAAAGCATGTGACCGACTCGGTACCGCCCGTGATCGCTGCATCGGCCCCGCCCGACCGCACCAGATCGAACGCCTGTCCGATCGCGTGGTTGGATGAAGAGCACGCTGTCGAGACGACATAGGCCGGGCCCTGCAGCCCATGCGCCATGGAGATCTGACTGACCGGCGCATTGCCCATCAGCTTGGGCACGATGAAAGGGTGAACCCGGTTCTTCATCTCGTGATAGACGTTGAAATAGTTCTCATCCAGCGTCTGAAGCCCACCCATCGCAGAGCCCAGAATAGTCGCCGAACGTGGAGCGAGTGCCCCCTCGAAGCTGATACCGGACTGCGCGACGGCCTCTTTCGCTGCGACGAGAGCCATCTGACTGATCCGGTCCAGCAGCGCCATCTCGGAGCGCCCGAAATAGTCTTCACCGTTGAATTGGATGGCCTCGGCCGCGATTTTCACCATCAGTCGGTCGGGATCAAAGCGGGAGATCGGGCGGATGCCCAGACGGCCTTCCTTTAAACCCTGCGCATGGTCGGCGTAGCCAGTCCCGAGAGCCGAGACCACACCCACGCCCGTAATGACGACCCGGCGGTCAGACGTCACGCGCCACCTTTGGCATCAATCAGTCCTTTGACCGCAGCGACGGATGCCCCGAAACTGGAGAGGTCAAAATCTGATTCCGACGGATCATTGGCATTATAAGGGATCGAGATATCAAACGCCTCCTCGATTCCGAACACCACCTCCACAAGTGCCAGGCTGTCGAGCCCCAGCTCTTCCATGGTCGTGTCGTCCTTGATCTCAGTCTCATCAACCATCGCCTGTTCCGCGATGATCCGCGCAACCGTACCCCGGATCTCTTCAGTCATGCCAACCCCTCGGGCTTCAATCCAACTTGTTTACCATACTGTTGTGACGCTTAAAGTCCCAGCTTGGTGCGAATTTCGTTTACCTGGTCCATTACCCTTGGCAGCCGGCGTAAGGCCATGACCTGGCGCATCATCTTGTCCCGAGGGATGGCAGGCACGCCCATCATTATGGATTGCGGCGGGATATTGCCCGCTACCATGGTCGCAGCCGCACATATCACGTCCGAACCGATCTTCAGATGATCGCCAACACCAACCTTGCCGCCAAGCACCACCCGGTCCCCAATCGTCGCACTCCCCGCGATACCCACCTGCGCGCACAAAAGGCAATTCTCGCCAACCTGAACGTTGTGTCCAATCTGGACCTGATTGTCGATTTTCGTGCCCGACCCGATCCGCGTATCCGCCAGCGTACCCCGGTCCAGCGTCGTGCAGGCGCCAATTTCCACACCGTCCCCCACGGTCACAGCTGCAAGCGAATGAATTCGGAGAAATCCTTGCGTGTTCGAGGCGGAAACCGCGCCGGTCTCTCTGGCCGCCTCGACCGAGCCCTTCTGCGGTGGTTCAAACGAAAACCCGTCCGCGCCGATCACGGCGTTCTCGTGCACGAGCACGTTCTCACCCAGCACGCAGCGTGCTCCGATCCGTGACCCGGCCCGCAGGATCGTTCGGGCACCGATCTGCGCATCCGCACCTATGGTGACCTGGCCAGCGATTCGTGCACCGGCCCCAATGCGGGCACGCGGGCCAATCTGGGCGAAAGGGCCGACCCAGGCATCTACACCCAACACAGCGTCAGCGGCTACGTTAGCCATGGGATGAATGCCCGGCTCAAGATCCTCTGAAAACGAAAAAAGCTCGGTCATCGCAGCCATGGCCACACGGGGCCGAGGCGCCAGCAATGCGGCCTGCAATCCGAAATCATCGAGATTTGCGCCCTTCCAGAGCACAGCTGCAACTGCCGGGCAGTCCGCCAGACGGTCGGCAAAGCGTTCGGACATCGCCACTGCAAGATCGTCCACACCCGCCTGATCAGGCGGGCAAGGTCGTTGCACCCGCACGCTTCCGTCGCCAACCATGGCAAGCCCCGTTGCTTCCGAGATCTCGGCAATCGTGTGCATGGTCATGTTTGGAGCGTCCAAATGAAAAGGCCGCGCCCTTCTAGCGAAGGCGCGGCCCGTCTGGCAAGTCAGCCTTTGTCCAAGCTTAGATTGCACCCGCCGCAGCCAGCGCTTTGGCAATCTGCGCATCCCGGCGGTAGATGTCGCCGCGGAACTGCTCGACCCCGTTGTGGTCGATCCATGCGGTGCGGTAAGTGATATGCACAGGCAGGGGATCATCCAGGTCCACGCGTCGTTCCTTGCCGCGATTCAGAAGGCGGCGGAAGTAACCTGCGGGATCGGATTGCTGCGCACCTAAAAGATGATGCGCGAGCTCATGCGGGCGTTCGACCCGGACGCAGCCATGCGAATATGCCCGGACATCCCGCTTGAACAACCGCTTGGACGGCGTGTCGTGCAGATAGATCGCAAACTTGTTCGGGAACATGAACTTCACCGTTCCCAGCGCGTTGCGTGGCCCGGGCCCCTGAACAATGCGTCCATTGGACTGCATCCGCATGTTACGCTTGGCAAGGTAGTTGGGATCTGCCTTTACTTTCGGCATGATCTCCTTTTCCTTGATCGATGTTGGCACGTACCAGCTTGGATTCACCACCATGTGGGTCATCTCGTCCGAGAATTCCGGTGTCCGGTGCTCCTTGGCCTTACCGATCACGGTGCGCGAGGAAAACTCCTCAGTGCCATTGTTGATCACTGCCATGGTACATCCAGCGAGCTTGACCAGAATATGCCGATCTCCACGATCGCGGTTCAGCCAGCGCATCCGCTCAAGCGTCACGGCGATCTGACGCGCACGGGTTTGCGGCGAGACATTCAGTTGCTTCAGCGTCGCCGGCCCGATTACGCCATCAAGGTTCAGACCATGACGTTCCTGAAAACGTCGCAGTGCATCCGCCATTGGCGCGTCAAACAAGCTGGGGTCAAACGCAGGCAGCGGGATATCTGTTGTCACATCATTGGCAGCAAGCTGCGTGCCGTCCGCATCCAGATTTACCGTCTTGTCGTAGATATTCGGGTCCAGATCGCCCATTGCGGTCAACCGTGCGCGGGCCTGAGCAACGCGCGCATTCTGGTTTCCTGGACGAATGGTGCGGCCCGAGGCAACCCGGTCGCCCCAGATAGGCTCGGCACCCATCGCGCGATAGGCGGCATATCGCTCGACCAACCGTTGATACGCCGGATCCTGCGGCGCAAGCGCGTCGAGATAAGCTGTCATGTCCGTGGCCCGAGACACAGACCAAAGCAGATCACCAGCAGAGGGCCGCTCTGGGTAGATGTGCAACTCACTGTCAATATCACGCGGATTCAGAACGCCGGCACGCATGTCCTGAGCGTATTCAACAAAGGACCGGGTCAGGGCTGCTTCAAGCGCCCAGCCTGCGGTGCCAAACTGCGACTCCAACTGAACTGCGCGATACTTGGACGCAGGAAGCGCGTGATTTCCAGCAGCTTTCAAGGTCGATAGCAACACGCGTGCGGCATCAGTGGGTTTGCCGGATGTATCCAGCCATACCGGCTTGAAGCCGATCCCCTGATAACCCTGTGCAACCTCCGATCCGGCTCCGAATGCGCTGTGGACCGCTGATCGCACCGCAGATGCTTCTGCAGAAAGCGGCGCGATCGCGGGTGCCACCACTGCTGGCTGCGTTCCCAACGCAGGCTCAAGCGTCTGAGCTTGCGCAAAGCCGCTTATAAATAGCGTCGCCAGCCACATTCCTGCGGCCCGCGGAAAATTGTTTCGCGTGTTCATGCTGTCACCACTGTTGCCAATTAACACCAGGTCACCCTTTGGAGCATGTATCTATCATGCAAAAGCTTTCGTAAACGCGCGATTAGGAGTCCCGAGTCACAAAAACTTGTGCGCAATGGAGTCTTTGCCACAGTTACGCAACCAGAATGAGGTCATGCCAAGCGGATTCTCCAAGTCTCATCAAAGCGCTATGTTGCCGCGTTACAACTTGGAAAGTACTTCCAGTTATGGCAAACCTGCCTTGGGGACGGACTTAAGTGACAAAAGTCACATTTGGGGTTGAGGCAAGGCGAGAGCAGGAGCGAATCAGTGAAACTGAATATGTCAAGGCGTGGAGTAATCTGCGGCATTGCTGCCAGTGTTGCCGTACCCGTCGGTGCCAATGCAGCAGCGCCCGCAATCTTGTCCGGAAAAGGCGATTTCCGCGCCCTTTCAATACTGAACAACCGTACCGGCGAAAAGCTAAACAGCGTCTACTGGGTAGAGGGATCTTACATTCCCGAAGCTTTGGAAGCATTCAACTATGTGATGCGCGACTGGCGCCAGAACGAGTCCATTGCGATCGACACGCGTGTCATCGACATCCTGGCGGCAACACAAAACGTCCTTGACGCTACCGAACCGTTCGAAATCATCTCGGGCTATCGCAGTCCAAAGACGAACGCGATGTTGCGCGCGCGCAGCCGCGGGGTTGCCAGGAACTCGTATCACACGCGTGGGATGGCAGTGGATGTCACGCTGAAAACCCGTTCCGTCGGACAGATGGCCAGCGCTGCCAAGTCGTTATCCGCAGGCGGCGTGGGTCGCTATAGCCGCTCGCAGTTCGTGCATATGGACAGTGGGCCGGTACGCGGCTGGGGGCGGTAAGCCCCCGCATCGGCGAACCGTCAGGGCCGGATCGTCCCCGCCCCTTCCACCAAATACTTGAAACTTGTGAGTTGCTCGGCCCCGACGGGGCCGCGGGCATGCATTTTTCCAGTCGCAATCCCTATCTCGGCCCCCATGCCGAACTCACCACCATCAGCAAACTGTGTCGAAGCGTTGCGCATCAGAATCGCGCTGTCGAGACGGGTTGAAAAGAAATTCCAGATTTCGTCATCTTCGGTCAGGCAGCTCTCCGTATGCGACGAGCCATGTTCCTGAATATACGAGACAGCCTCCGACACGCCGGAAACCACGCGCGCTGCGATGTCCATATCGAGATATTCCCGGCCCCAATCCTCGTCAATCGCCGGGGTCACGCGGGGATCGAGAGCCTCGACCGACGCATCGCCATGCACGCGGACACCGGCATCCAACAGATCACGCACAATATCGGCACCCACGGTTCCTGCGGTGTCTGCGTGCAGCAGCAGGCACTCAGCCGCTCCGCAGATACCAGTGCGGCGTGTCTTGGCATTCAAAACCACGGCCCGGGCCTTCTCAGCATCAGCCGACGCGTCGACAAAAATGTGACAGATCCCCTCCAGATGCGCGAACATCGGGCCCCGGGCCTCGGCCTGAACCAGCCCAACCAAGCCCTTGCCACCGCGGGGTACGATCACGTCGATATACTCGACCATGCGCAACATTTCGGACACTGCCGCACGATCGCGCGTTGGAACGCGTTGAACAGCATCCTCTGGCAAGCCGGCAGCACGAAGCCCATCCGCAAGCCAGGACTGAATTACTCCCGAAGAGTGAAACCTCTCCGAGCCTCCCCTCAGGATCGCAGCATTACCCGACTTGAGACACAGCCCGCCTGCATCCGCAGTCACGTTCGGACGGCTTTCATAGATTACACCAACAACGCCAAGCGGCGTGCGCACGCGCCGGATGCGAAGGCCTGATGGCACGGTCCAGTCAGCGATCTCCGCCCCCACGGGATCTTTCTGCTCGGCCACCGAGATAAGACCGGCGCGCATACTCGCAATCCGCCCTCCATCCAGCAGAAGGCGGTCCAGCATGGCGTCGCTCAGCCCCTTGTTGCGCCCAAAGTTCATGTCTTCGGCGTTGGCTGCCTCGATCTCGGAAGCTCGATCCAAAAGCGCATCGCCCGCATAGCGCAGAGCCGCGTCCTTCTGTGCCCCCGGGGCGAAGGCCAGCTCCGCCGCCGCTGCTCGTGCCCTCCGGCCAACCTCAGCCATGACATTTGCAATATCGTCGACGCGCTTATCCATTAGTCCCCCATACCACAATATCATCCGCATGAGCCATTGCCGCCCTGCCTGGATATCCCAGAACACCCGCAATAGCATCGGACTGAAGCCCTGCAATGCTCTGGGCTTCTGCCGCGTCGTATCCAACCAGCGCTGCGCCAATAGCGGACCCGTCCTCGCTTATGATAGATACGGGGTCGGCCCGGACGAAATCGCCCGAGACACCGCGAATACCGGCGGGCAGAAGCGATTTGCCACGTCGCAAAGCTGCCGCGGCACCTGCATCCACTGTCAACTGCCCAAGCGGTTTCATCCCGGCGATCCACTGTTTGCGCGCGGCTTTTGGCTGAACGGCCGGCAGGAACCACGTGGCCCGCGCCCCGGCTGCCAACGCAGAAAGGGGCCGCGCCAGATCTCCGCGCGCGACGGCCATGGCGCATCCGCCTTGCATCGCTGTCTGCGCTGCAAGCACTTTCGTCCGCATGCCGCCGCGTGCGCCATCTGTACCTGTTCCGCCCGCCATCGCTTCAATCTCGGGCGTGATCTGGCTCACCTTCGAGATGTGCACAGCCTCAGCGTCTTTGCGCGGGTTACCTGTGTAAAGCCCGTCAACATCTGACAGCAGCACTGCCACATCCGCATCGACCATCAGTGCGACGCGCGCAGCAAGCCGGTCATTGTCGCCGTATCTGATCTCATCGGTTGCAACCGTGTCGTTCTCGTTGACCACAGGGATGGTGTCGAATTTCAGCAGGGCCGCCAATGTGGCACGTCCGTTCAGATAACGCCTGCGTTTCTGAGTATCCTCAAGCGTGAGCAGAATCTGTGCCGTTGTGATGCCGTGCGGAGACAGGGCTTCTTCCCATGCACGGGCAAGCCGGGTCTGGCCAACAGCTGCGGCCGCCTGATTGTCCTCGAGCGAAAGCGGACCGGCGGGCAACTCCAGCACCTGCCGCCCAAGCGCAATTGCGCCCGAAGAGACCACTACGACGCCCTGCCCTCGTGCGTGGCATTCAGCCAGATCGGCTGCAAGTCCGGCAAGCCAAGCAGTATTGAGACCGCTATCGGGGTCAACCAGCAGTGCAGAGCCAATCTTGACCACCACCCGCTTCGCGGTGACCGACAGATCGAGAGCCACTCCGGAAGCCTCTGTCAGGGTCGCCATTCAGTTCCCTCCGCCGCCGCCTGGACGGCGCGTGCCTCGACAACCCGGCTGCGCAGATCACGCAGCAACTCGGTAATCCCCTCGCCCGTTGCGCCCGAGATAATGTGGTCGATCGGAACGCCCTCTGCCCGCAACATGGCGGCAAAACCGGCCACGTCGTCGCCAAGTGCATCGGCCTTGTTCAATGCGATGATCCGGGTCTTGTCAGCCAGCCCGCCGCCATAAGCTTCAAGCTCACCAACAATCGTATGGTAATCCGCCACAGGGTCCGCGGCAGTGCCATCTACCAGATGCAAGAGCGCGCCGCAGCGCTCTACATGACCCAGAAACCGGTCGCCAAGTCCGTGACCTTCATGCGCACCCGCGATCAGACCCGGAATATCCGCGATCACCAGCTCCGCATCGCCCACCCCGACCATGCCGAGATTTGGGTGCAATGTTGTAAACGGATAGTCAGCGATCTTCGGCCGAGCATTCGACGTTGCGGCCAGAAATGTGGATTTTCCTGCGTTTGGCAGACCCAGAAGGCCGGCATCGGCGATCAATTTGAGGCGAAGCCAGACCGTGCGTTCGACTGCAGGTTGGCCCGGATTGGCATGTCGCGGCGCCCGGTTGGTCGCTGACTTGAAGTGCAGATTGCCGAAGCCGCCATTGCCACCTTTGGCCAGCCGCACCCGTGCACCCAATTCGTCGAGATCTGCGATCAGGGTCTCCTGATCTTCCTCGAGGATCTCGGTGCCCACTGGAACGCGGAGCACAACATCATCAGCGTTCTTGCCGCTGCGCTGCCGCCCCATTCCATGCTCACCGTTCTTCGCCTTGAAATGCTGCGGGTCCCGGAACTCGATCCGCGTGTCGAGCCCATCGACCGCCTCGGCCCAGACATCGCCGCCACGTCCGCCATCGCCACCATCGGGACCTCCGTACTCCACGAACTTCTCCCGCCGAAAGCTGACGCTGCCAGGACCGCCCCCGCCTGAGCGCACATATACCTTGGTCAGATCGAGAAACTTCATAACCTGTCCTTTGCGTCAGATCCCCTGAGGGTCAAGGGGCTGGGCAGCAAGCTCGCAAGAGCCTTGAAAAGAAAAGGGCCGGTCGCTGTGACCGGCCCTTTCGAATTCATGTGCGAAAGACGCGGTCTATTCAGCGGCTGCGGCTGCCGGCAGAACCGAAATGAACGTACGACCCTTGATGCCCTTGTGAAAAGTCACAGCGCCTTCAGCAGTTGCGAAGATTGTGTGGTCCTTGCCCATGCCGACGCCGTCGCCCGGCCACATCTTCGTGCCACGCTGGCGGACGATGATGTTGCCCGGGATCACAGCTTCGCCGCCAAACTTCTTGACCCCAAGGCGCCGACCCGCACTGTCGCGGCCGTTGCGTGAGGAGCCGCCTGCCTTTTTATGTGCCATCTGGTGGTCTCCTTATTCTTTCTCTGCAGCGAACTCGGTCGCCTGATCTATCCAGTTGTCGCGTTCGATCCGACCCTTGAAGCTCAGCTGATCATCCATGAAGGCAATCTCGGACGGACCCCAATCCTTGATTTGCCAGAAGTGATAGACACCGTTGTCATTCAGCTTTTCGTTCAACTTAGGACCGACGCCGGAAATCCGCGTCAGATCATCCGCGTCACCCTGCGGCGCGTCCAGCAGGTTGGACGGCCTCGTCGTCTCGACGGGAGCGGTGTCCTCCACAGCAGCAGCCTTGGGCGCCTCTTCTTTCGGCGCCTTGGCCTGCTTCGGCGCAGCTTCTTTCGTGGGCGCTGCTTTCGCGGGAGCCGGCTTGTCGCTGGTCGCCGCCACAATAGCACCCGCCGAAGCTGCACCAAGCGCTGCCTTCACGCCTGTCTTGTCGCCACCAGCCGATAGAATCTCGGTGATCTTGACGGTCGTCAAATGTTGGCGATGCCCTTTCAGGCGGCGTGACGAGTGCTTCCGGCGGCGACGTTTCAGATTAAGCGTCTTCGCACCCTTGCCCTGCTCAACCACTTCAGCCTGAACGGCTGCGCCATCAATCATCGGCGTTCCGACAGTCAAACTGTCTCCACCCAACATCAGGATTTCATTGAACTGTACGGTTTCACCAGCATCTGCGGCCAGCTTCTCGATGATGAGTTCATCTCCGGAGGCCACTTTGTACTGTTTTCCGCCTGTCTTCAGGACAGCGAACATGTCTATTTCCCTTTTCTTCCCGCGCCCTGTGGCGGTCCCGGGGGACGCTTGCGGCGAAATGCCTGCCTCGGACTGCGTGCCTGCTCAAGCAGACAAACTTCGTATGCGCCATGTTGATCTCAACATCGCAAGTCGGGGCTATTATTTCTGTGGTCGCTTAATGTCAACAGCACTCAGTCGCTTATAACGGCCAAGCGCACCGAACTTGCCCCTTGAAACACAGGAAACACAAAGCTAGACACCAGCGTCTCCGTACCACGGAACCGCGGAGAGGTGCCGGAGTGGTCGAACGGGGCGGTCTCGAAAACCGTTGTGCCTTTGCGGGCACCCAGGGTTCGAATCCCTGTCTCTCCGCCACTGAACCTTTCCAACTCGTTCTCTGCTTCGCCATGCAGGCGGAAAAACCCCTTGTTTCATAGGGTTATGGAGGAAGGGCTGTTCACCTTGGATCGTGCGAAGCCCCGAGAAT
>JBGCFK010000492.1:0-12388 GCA_045106875.1 Paracoccaceae bacterium
TCACGCGGCGGCTTGATCTTGGGTTGATGGCTTGATGCCGTTGACGAAATCGACGCCTTGAATGACGTCGGCGAGATGGGCGAAGCCGCGCAGCTTGCGCCAGTTTTTCTCAGCGCTTTGTCCGAGCTTGAACATCCACTGCCTGACAGGGTATCGCGCAGCGATGTCCCGAGAAGGATGTGCAGCATGCCGTCGCGGCTGAGGCAGCCCTTGGTGCGTTTGGTGCGGTGCCGGATGGTGGCGAAGGCACTTTCTATCGGATTGGACGTGCGGATGCTCTGCCAGTGCTGTGCGGGGAAATCGAAGAATGTCAGCAGCTCATCGTGGTCCTTGGCAAGGCATTCGGTGGCGTTGGGATACTTCGCCTCGTAGGTCTCGACGAACAGATCGAACGACTTGATCGCATCCTGTCGGGTCTCGGCTTGCCAACCTCTCGTGACCTTTTCTGCGAAAAGGCACTGTCGGTCAGTGAATGTGATGCAGCATCTTCTTGGCTTTAGGCTGGGTTCGTTTGGGAAGGTAATTCAGCACATTGCCGGTTTTATGCACCCAGCAACGTTGCTGGCGCGTGCCGGGGTAAATCTCTTCCAACGCTGCCCAGAACCCCATGGCACCATCACCCGTGGCCAGTTTGTGTGCAGAAAGGCCCCGGTCCTTCAATCACAATAGCACCTCACGCCAACTCTGGGTGCTTTCGCGAACGCCGTCTTCAATGGCCAGGAAATGCTTTTCGCCCAGTGCGTTGACCCCGATGACCACCAACACACAGAGCCGGTCATCGCTGCCGCGCAGGCCGCTGTAGATACCATCCGCCCAGATGTAGACCCATTCATCGCGGGCCAAATCGGTCTTACGCCAGTCATTGTATTCTGCCGCCCATTCGCCTTTGCGGCGCGAACCTGTCTTTGCGGAGTACCCTGTCGCTTCCGGGCCGTGCAGCACATCAAACGCTGCGCCCATTTCTCCGGTAGAAATGCCTTTGAGATAGAGCCAGGGCAGCGCGGCCTCGATGGACTTGGCCTTGCGCACATAGGTAGGCACAAGTGCCGAGCGAAACGTCACGGGCTTGCCGTCCTTGGCCCGCACCTTTGGCACTTTCACCGTGACCGGCCCGATCCCGGTCTGCACGGCGCGCTCTGGGTGATAGCCGCTGCCAACAACCGCCGCGCGGCCATCCGGTGTGCGGCGTTGGCAAACTCAGCGAGAAAGGTATCCCTCTCCGCCTCAACACCCGCTTGAAGCAATTCCCGCGCGCCCTTGCGTAGAAGATCGGTCAGCGGGTCAGTGACTGCGTCTCGACCCGTGAAATCAATGATGGCAGCGTCGTCCATAGTGGTGCGTCCTCAATGGTTGGTTGGATGTTTGGCAACGCCATTCCAACCAGATGCACCGCCGTCATTCAAACCGCCCGGATACCAGATTCAACCATAGTTCCGCCAGATACGCTCAACCCGTTTATGGTTCACGTGACCTGCCCCCGTTGTTCAGCAGACCCGTCACCATACGTGTCCGTCGTCAGAGTTTTTGGGACCGATAGCGGCGTAAACTAAGAGCGAGTTTGGCTCATCTATTTGGTTTGATTATGCGGCGCGTTGGCTGTGATGCAATCGTCGCGCTTCAAGTGTCTTTTGTTTGATCCTTTCGCGTTCTCTCAAAATGGCTTTGTCCCGGCCGAAGTAGACGTCGGCGGGTGTGACGTTGTTGATGCTCTCGTGGTAGCGCTGGTGATTGTAGTGGTCGACGAAGGCTTCGATCTGAGCTTCGAGGTCACCGGGCAAGAAGTAGTTTTCCTGCAATATGCGGTTCTTCAAAGTTTGATGCCATCGTTCCACTGCCCGGCAGGGCATTGCGAAGCCAATGTCCCGAGAGGGGATTTTGCCTTGGGTTTGCGGGTGGAATGGCGCTCCGCGAACGTGACCCATTTCCTGATCCTTCAGCCATGTGGCCAGGTCGCCCGAGATGTAGCACGATCCATTATCGCTCAGCAGGCGCGGTTTGTGTCGCACCACCGCCTGGTCACAGCCCGATGCTGTTAGAGTCAACTCGCTCGTGTCAGTCACGTCGTCCGCCCACATATTCGTGCAAAGCTTCCACGCGATGATGTAGCGGCTTCTGTGGTTGCCGCCCGCGGTGCAAGAGATTTCTGACTGACTGGCCGTGTGATCGAATGGGGTCTTCTGTCAGGCCTTTGATTGCGGCGCTTCCAAAGTCCGCTGGCCGGTATGGTGATCAGCGGATCGGGTCCAAATCTGCAAAACGTGCTTCGATTCACGCATCCGCTAACTGGTTTTCCCGCTCCAGATCTGTTCGATCGTTGCGCCCATTCAAGTCATCGACTTCTCACACTCCCCTGCGCATCCGCACTGACGTTCTAGTGCATGCCGATCATGCCACCGCCAGTGCCGGATCTCTATAATCCTCGCCCTTCTTCAACATGGCCCAGATTTGCCGGGCCATTTGTTGGCCAATGCAATTGCGACCAGCATCTTCGGTTTGCACGCCAGCATGTCTGCAAGCCACGAGCCTTCGCGGATCGTCCGGCGTCCGAGCCAGTTCATTCGGGACATAGCCCCAATAATCAGCAGGCGTCGTATGTCGGCCTGACCAGCTTTAGACATTCGGCCGAGGCGTTCTTTACCGCCCGATGAATGTTGTCGCGGCACAAGCCCGAGCCAGGCGGCGAAGGCACGGCCACACTTGAATTGAGCCATATCCGGTGCAAACGCTTCGACCGCGAGGGCGACCAAGGGGCCGACGCCTGGCATCGTCTGCAGACGTCGTGCGGTACTGGTTTGTGTTGCGAGCGCCTTCAAGGTCTTGGTCTTTTCCTCAACCCGTTTGGTTTTCTCAGCAATCTGCTCAAGCGAGGTCCTCGCACTCCGCAATGATGAGCTTCGGGAGGTCGCAATCCGGGTCAAGAACCAACGCCTCAATCTTTTTCAGTTGGGCGATGCCGATGGGGAAAACATGTCCATATTCATAGAGTGCCGCCCGCAACGCATTCACCTGTTCGGTACGTTGGTGGACAAGTCGTTACCGGCTTCGGAATAGCACCACACGTGTCTGCTGCTCAGACGTCTTCGGAGCCGCAAAGCGCATCTCGGGTTAACGGGCCGCGATGACAATTGCTTCCGCATCGGCAGCGTCGTTCTTCTGGCGCTTGACGAACGGGCGGACATATTGCGGTGCAATGAGCTTTACTTCATGGCCGAACCGCTTCATCTCGCGAGCCCAATAGCTGGCGCTGCCGCAGGCCTCAAAGACAACGACGCTGGCCGGTTGTTATGACATAAACAGCCGGAACTGATCCCGCGTCAGTTTCTTACGGAACTTCACATCCCCCATCATCGAAGCACAGTGGACTTGGAAAACCCGCTGTGCCAAGTCCCCCCCAATCATCGTATCCTTCATCTCGCCGTCCTCTCCGCTTCATGGCTTACACAACCACGATCTTGGCACATTGCGATGCCGTCAGGGGAGGGCGGCAACCATACCATCTGTCATCGTCGAAGGTGAGCCATGTACGCCAATGGTCCGAGCGACATTGGCGAACGCGTCTGAAGAAGAAGTACGCCGAACTCGGCATGCAGAATGATCTGCTGAACTGCGAACTGGAAAGGCATTGGTCCGAGAGACGGTGAGCAGGCTCTCGGAAAAAGCAGTATGGCCATCTCAGGGCAAAAGAGGTGGCCGTGCACGCAGTCAAGAACCGGGGCGTCAGCATCGCGTTGGCATGCCGGGCCTGTGGCATCGGCGAGACCTTCTATCGGTACGGCGTGAAGCACAAATCCTGATCGAGCGCTGGCGACGCCACTAAAACACCGTCAGGCCCTGGAGCCCCATGGATCAAATCACTCGCGAAAACTACGGCTTTTTTTCAGAATATCCCAGGCGCGGATGACCCTTGCCAACCGAGCCTCGTCACCGCGCGCGCCCTCGTTCATATCCGGGTGCAGATCCTTGACCAACTCACGATATCGCGTGCGCACCTCGCCAAGGCTCTCGGTTTCGTGGGGCATCCCCAGAATATCCATCGCACGCGCTTCTTCGAGGCTGAGACGCCGGAAACGCTTTGGCCGCATCTCCTCGTTGCTCTTGTTGCCAGGGTTTTGCGTGGCAGCATCGCCCAATACATCCATTGGATCCTTGAAACCCCAGCGCGCCCAGGCCTTGCCCTCTGAATGCGGCGAATCCTTCTGAGCCCGCGCGCCTTCTTTCAGGCTCCATGTCGGACGCTCCCATGTGCGGTCGGCCCGCACCTGTGCATCCAGTTCCTCCTCCGACCAGCCATCGAAGAAGTTCCAGGACTTGTTGTAGGCTCGGACATGATCGAGGCAGAACCAGCGAAACTCGTTCAACTGATCCGGCGAGACCGGCGCGCGGTAAGCTGCGTGCGATTCGCAACCAGGCCACTCGCATTCGCGAGAAGATCCCTCAACCGCGCCGGACATGCCGCGTTGACGCGCACGGCGGGCTTTGTCGGCTGAGACCGAGATGTCGAAATCAAAGGGCGAACGTGGTGGCATGGGTCCCACTGTGTTAAGGCGATTCCACTGATTTTAGCTCAACATCAGTAAACGAGAAACGACAAAGGAACACCATCGCATGGGAATGCAGGTTCAGATTGAGACAAAGTTGCGCACAGCCTTCACACCGGACCTGCTGGAGGTTCTTGACGAGAGCGAGCAGCATCGCGGTCACGGTGGCTGGCGTGAAGGTGGAGAGACCCATTTCCGCGTGCGCATGGTCTCGGCAGCCTTCGAGGGACAATCACGTGTCGCCATGCAACGCGCGGTCAATCAATGCCTGGCAGATGAACTGGCGCAGAGCGTGCACGCATTGGCAATGGAACTGCGCGCGCCGGGATAGACCCGAACAAGGAGAGGGATATGATAAAGCTGCGTTGGATCGCTCTGATAGGTCTGCTGACACAGACGGGCTGCGCTGCCGTGGCGGTCGTCGACACGGCTGTGGGCGTCACCACAACTGTGGTTGGCACCGCTGTAGATGTCACAGGTGCAGCAGTTGGCGGTGCTGTGGACCTCGTCACCTCGGACGATGACGAGGAAAAGGCAGGGGACGACTAGACCCTGCACCTGCCTCCGGGCGCGAGCTACCTATCGGCGCTTTCTGCAGCCAACCGAATGTGTGATTCGGCAGGATCGGGGATTTCCTGCAAGTGTGGACCCCGCTGATTTCCCGCTCGACGTGCCTCGGCCGTCAATCGGCGAAACACCAGAACCGCACGATGGGTCTCACGAACGCGGCTGAACAAGCCGGGCCGTTCCTCGACCGGAAGCAGGTCAGTGCGCTGATATTCCCAGCCTTCCACCGCCTCGGCATTGATCAGATCCTGCAACGCGTGTGCAACCCGGTCCGTACGTGTGCGGGCGCCACGGGCGCGCTTCGCGCGCTCCGGCGCACCAACGACTTTGTACTCGTACATGTTGTTTCCCTCCTGCGAGCCCCCACCCGACTCGGTCCCTGAATTGAGGGCAATTCATCACGCGAAGCGACACCAAACAAGGCTTCGCTGGTTGGAAACTTCAGATTAAGTCCCGTGTGGTGAAATATCCGCATGAGCTTCATGCGCTTCTCCGCGGCCCCTGCCGGTCGACTGTCTGATCGAACCATTCCCTGGGCACTGTTCGGGGAGCGGCCGGAGATTGCCGATGGGCTGGAAGACAGCGCGCTCGCCGGTGTCAATTTAGCCCAGATCGGGTCAGTTCCCGGCGCCCCCATGTTCGAACCGGATTCGCTTTTCGGGGCGCACATCGCAGGGTTGCATATGGAACTGGCGGAGGATGCTCCGGTGGTCGTGTTCGTACACGGCTTCGAAGGAGAACCACGCCGTCCCGTTGCAGCCAGATGCAAGAGCGACAATCCCCACCGCACGATCTTTCACTTTGACGAGACTTTGGGTGGCACGGGCTCTCGCGAGGAACGCGAGCACCATCGGACACCCTGGTTCGCCAGGGGAATGCTGGAGAAAGGTCGTGGCAAAGCACAGAAGTGCGAAGGCCTGGCGGTGGGATACTCATATGCGTCATATGGCGGCTCGCAGGACGCATACCTGCCTCGCTGGTCACAAAGAGCGCTCAGCGCTACGGGGCTGCGGATGCCGTGGTCTGAGCCTCCGGATCCGTACATAAATGCCTACCGGGATGCGGAAATGGCAGGATACGGCCTTGCGGCCGTACTGACGCAACTGCGTGCGCGCCTGCAGGACGAAGGGTTCGAAGGCAGAAGAATAGACATTCTCTGTCATTCACTGGGCGCAAGGACGGTGATGTCGGCCTTGGCAATGATAGCCCAACGTTGGCCAGAAAATGATACGATCGCTTGCATTGACCGGGTTCTGCTGCTGGGCGGCGCCTGTTATTGGGGCCAGGCTGCGTTTGCATTGGCAAACATAACCTTTGCCAATCCGCCGTCACGCCCACAATTCTACAACTTCAATTCAGGCCATGACGACGTGTTGCGCTATCTGGCAGCGCGGGCGACACCTGCCGCAGCGGTCGAAGAGGCGTTGGAAGATCTCAGCCTGGAGGGTGATGCCCGCTCGGCACTCGAGGGCGGGCGCACCATTGGAATGCATGGCAGGCCCAGCCATGATTTATACGAGTTTTTTGGTCCGGAGTACACGGATTGGGTCGATGTCCCGCTTGATGGCGCGCGCACCCGTCGCTGGGGACAGCGATATGGGTTCGACTTGCGGGGACGGCGTAAAATGTCCCTAGGCGACCACTGGGTGCACTATACACATCCAGGGAATTGGGCGCTCTATCGTGCCATTCTGCATGAACGCGAGGGCTGGTCCGTGCCGGAGGTCGACATGGAGCTGAACGGCATCTGAACCACCGGCCCGGACCTCGCCGAATTCACTCAATCCCGAGTTTGGCCTTCACAATCTGCTGAACAGCTTGCGGGTTTGCCTTACCGCCCGAAGCTTTCATAACCTGACCAACGAACCAGCCCGAGAGCGTCGGCTTTTCCTTCGCCTGCTCGACCTTATCGGGGTTTGCGGCAATTACGTCGTCAACCACAGCCTCGATGGCACCGGTGTCCGTGACCTGCTTCATTCCGCAGGCCTCTACGATTTCAGACGGCACACCGCCCTCTTTCCAGACGATCTCGAACAGGTCCTTGCCAATCTTGCCGGAAATATCACCCGCGGCGATCAGGTCGATGATCCCACCGATCTGCGCAGGCGAGACCGGGCTGTCATCGACGCCCGTACCTTCCTTGTTCAAACGACCGAAAAGTTCGTTGATGACCCAATTGGCCGCCGTCTTGCCATCCCGTCCTTCAGCAACCTGCTCGAAGAACGCAGCGTCCGCGACATCCGCGGTCAGCACCCCGGCATCATATTCGGTCAGCCCGTAACCCGTCACAAACCGGGCCTTTTTGGCATCAGGCAGTTCCGGCATCGCCCCGGCAATCCCATCCACAATCGATTGTTCGATTTCCAGAGGCAGCAGATCCGGGTCCGGGAAGTACCGGTAGTCATGCGCTTCTTCCTTCGAGCGCATGGACCGTGTCTCGCCCTTAGTTGGATCATATAACCGGGTTTCCTGATCGACACTCCCACCGTCTTCAAGGATCGCGATCTGACGCCGTGCCTCGTAATCGATGGCCTGGGTGATGAACCTCATGGAGTTCATGTTCTTGATCTCACAGCGCGTGCCCAGATGACTGAAATCTCCGCTTTCGCGGTATTTCTCATACTGCCCGGGCGGGCATACGGACACGTTGACGTCGGCGCGCAGGCTGCCTTCCTGCATATTGCCATCACAGGTGCCAAGATAACGCATGATCTGGCGGATCTTCCGGACATATTCGGCAGCTTCCTCGGGCCCACGGATGTCAGGGCGCGAGACAATCTCCATCAAGGCAACGCCGGTGCGGTTGAGGTCAACGAAGCTCATCTCCGGATCCATATCGTGCACCGATTTACCAGCGTCCTGTTCGAGGTGGATACGCTCGATCCGCACACGGCGCGCGACGCCGGGTTCCATGTCGACGAGAACCTCGCCCTCACCTACAACCGGATGCTTGAATTGGCTGATTTGATAGCCTTGGGGCAAATCCGGGTAGAAATAGTTCTTTCGATCGAAGACCGATCGCAGATTGATCGCAGCCTTCAGGCCCAGGCCGGTGCGCACCGCCTGTTCAACACAGAACTTGTTGATCACCGGCAACATGCCCGGCATGGCAGCATCGACAAGACTGACATTTGTGTTCGGCTCGGCCCCAAAGGCAGTGGAGGCCCCAGAGAACAGTTTCGCCTTCGAGGCCACTTGCGCGTGCACCTCCAGCCCGATCACAAGCTCCCAATCGCCTTTGACGCCAGCGATCACCTTGGGTTCTGGCTCGCGATAGGTCAGTTCACTCATGAGATATCTCCTGCAGCTTGCCGGTTACGCGGGGTTTATGGCCTTTCCAGATCAGATGGAAACGGAAATACCCTGAAATTCAAGAACAGTTGCGCACCGTGAGTGGATGCAAACGCGGAACAGGCTTTGCAACACGCCGAATATTGGTGTCTTCTGTTCCGGGGGATGGAGAATTATCATGAACAGATTGCTTATGGCTGCATGCGCGGCCTGCTCGATCACAGTGCCGGCAGCTGCGGATGTTTTGAGCGAGATTGCAGAGCGAGGTTCGATTCGCTTGGGCATTCGCGGAGACGCAGCGCCTTTTTCATATCTGAGCAGCAACACCGAGCCTGCGGGTCTTGCAGTCCAGTTGTGTGAGGAAGTTGCAAAGGAGCTTGCCATAACAATGGGGCTGTCCGAGTTGGAAGTGATCCATCGTGTCGTCTCATCCGCCGGTCGCTTTCAGGCGCTGAAGAGTGGCCAGACGGATCTGCACTGTGGTCCAGCTTCGGCAACGCTGAAACGCCGGATGGAGATGGATTTCTCAGTGCTCTATTACGTCGACGGCGCTGCGATCGCCGCACGCCCCGGTGGTTATGCCGAAATGTACGACACGCGCACGGCGACGATCGGGGTGCTGGATGGCACCACCACGGAACAGACCGCTGCACAACTGATGGAAGAGAATCGGGTGAAAGGTGAACTGCGTCGGTTCGCGTCGCATCGGCGCGGATTGACCTCGTTGGCCAGCGGCGACATCGACATCTATGTGGGCGATCAAGCGATACTTCTGTTCCAGATCGAGGAGCTGGGACTGGAGGATGAGATCCTGGTGAATGAGGAGGTTCTGAGCTTCGAGCCCTATGCGCTGGTCATGCGCCGCGGAGAATCGCAGCTTCGGCTGGCAGTGGACCGTGCACTCAGCCAGATTTATCATGACGGTCGGATCTTCGATATGATCCAGGATACGCTGGGCGATTACCCCATATCGCCGCAGGTCCGCGCGGTCTACGAGATCGTCGGATTGCCAGAATAACTGGCGGGATAGGAGACAGTATGGCTGTGAAACGCATGATGCTTGAGATGGGCATGGGCACTGATCTGGGCGGCGAGGACTGGACAAAGGCCGCGTGCCGGGCCGTGCGCGATGCGCTTTGGCACAACTCGTTGACCGTCGCCGATGCATTTGGTGTCGGGCGCGAGGGCATGCTGATCGAGGCCGTTATTGGTGCGGGCGATCCTGCCGCTGTGGACCGGGGGGCCGTTGCCGCTGCGTTCCCTTACGGTACCGTCACCGTGCGAGTCGAAGAGGGCGGCATGGCAATTCCCAAGGAGGACGGCGGCAACACGATCCTCGCCAATGCAGCCGTGATAGTCTCGCTCGACCTGCCGGAGTATGCATGATGGCAACGCTGAAGCGCATTATCCTCGAGATGGGGACGGGCAACGACCTTCACGGCGAGGACTACACCAAAGCCGCCAAACGTGCCGTACAGGACGCAATGCATCACTCGTCCATCGGGCTGTTCCGGACCTGCGGGATCGACCCTCAGACCATGCAGATCGAAGTGACCATAGCTGCGCAAGAACCGGAAAGCGTGGATCTGGAAGCCGTTGCTGCCGAAATGCCTTATGGGCAGGTGTCGGCAAGAGCAGTCAAAGGCGGACTTAACGTACCGGACCACATGAACGAAGGACGGACGATCATCGTGAATGCCGGAATTCTGGTCCGCCTGCCTCTCTGATACGGGTTCAGGACACGCTTAGTGCGTGCCCTGCTCTTCCTTGCGGATCTTGTCGAGTTTCTTCTGATAGCCGGATTGGATGATGTCTACGACCACAAGCACGGCAATCGAGAAGTAGAACGTCGTCTTGGACATTGGCTCGACCGGATAGCCAAACAGATAGATCGCCAGGCTATCGTCATGCACTGCGTGCGCCGCGGCGACGCCTGACTCGCCCAGCAGAACAACGCCGACGATCAGCAGAATAAAGAGACCCAGCACTTCGTATTTCCGATTGCGCTTGATAAAGTCGGACACCGTGTCGGCCAGCAGCAGCATCCCGATCCCCGAACCGACAATCGCCAGTACGAGCACCGGGATGACCTTGGTGATCGCCAGCGCCGAGAGGATCGAATCGAAGGAGAAGATCAGGTTCATCAGCACGATCATGGTGATGACTTCCTTGGCCGTTTTGGGCGTCTTCTCATGAGCTTTGGACGGGTCTTCAAGCTCCAGGAGGTGTTTGATCTCCTTGACCGCCGTGTACATGATGAAAGCCCCACCCAACACGAACACTATGGTTGAGAAGTTAACGCCACCGGTGATGACACCCTCCCATCCGAAGACAAAGAACGGCGCGGCCAGTGCCTCGATCAGGAAGAGCATGACGACCAGCAACACGACCCGCAGGCCAAGAGCTATGAGAATACCGTTGCGACGGACCTTCTTCTGAACCTCGACAGGAGCACGCTGGCTCTCGATCGAGATGTAGAGCAAGTTATCGAACCCAAGCACCGCTTGCAAAAACAACAGTACGAAGAGGTTAAAGAGATTCTCTAGTGTGAAGACATCGAGCATGGACCGGCTTCCCGAAAAATGACGTTTCCCGGGGAATAGACCTGTGCGGGGTTTTGCTCAAGCCCAGGACAGAAAACAACCTCACGAGAAGACGTCTGCATCCATACGTCCAATCGGATCTTCACCAAACCGGTTGGGACCCGGCGTCCCCGGCATTGCCCACCAGACGATCAGAAGTACGTAAAGGCCGAGCCCAACCACGACCCCAATCCAAATCAGGGGCGAGCCGAACAACTCATCGAGATTGAATTCCAAGAGTACGCGGTTCAGCGCAAACGCAGCGATGAAAATCGGCACGGCGGCAATGGGCAAAACCTGCCACCAGCCAGACCGATCCGTGTCATGCAAACGTCGGCAGGCGACCGCAAGGGATGGCAGAAGGTTCACAAGTGACCAGAACGAGTCCATTGCATCAGAAATGTAGGCGATCGGCACGCCCGTAATCACCACGTAAAAGAGTTGGTACCACCAGAACTCGGAACGCGATGCCCGGCCGGAGAACGTCGCGTATTTCGTGTAGACCGATCTGACTGCTTTGATGAGGTTCATGAAGTTCTCAGGCGGGCACAGGTTCCCACGCGCGGTCGCGCACGGGCAGATGGACGATGGCCGAGAATATCCCCAGCGCAATCGAAGCATACCAGATCACGTCGTAACTGCCATAGAGGTCATAGACTTTTCCACCCATGAAGATGCCAACAAAGCTCCCAAGCTGGTGGCTGAGGAAAACGAAGCCATAGAGCGTGCCCATGTGCTTCGGCCCGAACATGGTCGCCACCAAGCCTGAAGTCAGGGGCACCGTGGTCAGCCACAACAGTCCCATGCAGAAGGAGAACACGATCACCGTCGTTGGCGTGTAGGGCAGCGAAATGAACACTCCGATCACGACGGCACGCATCGCATAGATGGAAGACAGTATGTATGGCTTCGGCAACCGCGCGCCCAACTGGCCTACAATCAGAGTGCCTATGAAATTTGCCAACCCTACAATAGAAAGTGTCAGAGCGCCCAATTCGGTCGCCGGGCCCTCGGGCGTTGCGCAGACTTCAGCCACAAAAGCCGGGAAGTGCGCCGCGATGAATGCCACGTGAAAGCCACAAACGAAGAATCCGATGGTCAGCAACAAATACGAGGAATGGCCAAACGCCCGTCGCAGCAAGGCACCCGTGGCAAGATTGTCCGACGCCGATGCGTTCGAAGCATGTACCTCGGCTTTCAAAAACGGGATGCATGCCGCCATCGGGGCCAGCAACAGTGTCATGATCAGCAGCGTGTTCTGCCAGCCGTAAAGATCCACTAGCCAGCCCGATAGCGCTGGCAACACCATTTGGCCAAGCGAGCCAAACGCAGCTGTCATGGCGAGGGCCTGACTGCGTTTCTCCTCCGGCGTGGAGCGGCCCACAACCGACAGGATTAACCCGAACGCAG
>JBGCFK010000493.1:0-4086 GCA_045106875.1 Paracoccaceae bacterium
GCGGATGCCGCGACCTTCCCCATCGCCTTCGACAAATGGCGTTATTGGGTGGTCCTGTTCGTAGCCTTTGTCGTGATTCCGTTGTTCATGACGGATTATCTGAACAAATCCATCATGATGCCCTTCCTGATCTGGTCCATCGCGGCCATCGGGTTGAACATCCTGACAGGGTACACGGGACTGGTTAGCCTCGGGACTGGCGGGTTCATGGCTGTCGGCGCCTATGCTTGCTACAAGCTGATGACCGGGTTCCCGGATCTCAACATCACCTTTGTCATCATGCTGTCGGGTACCATTACCGCTATGGTGGGCGTCTTGTTTGGGCTTCCGTCCCTCAGGATCAAGGGGTTCTATCTGGCCGTGGCAACCCTTGCCGCGCAGGTTTTCCTGATATGGCTCTTCAACAAGGTAGCGTGGTTCTACAATTACTCGGCTTCAGGGCAGATCTCGGCACCCACACGGACCGTGTTTGGGTGGGAAGTCACCGGCGCCACGGCGACGCCGGAGGCAAACTACTTCTTCGTGCTCTGCTTCGTCGTCGTGCTGGCCTGGGCCGCGCGCAACCTGACCCGTGGCCGAGTGGGCCGCGAGTGGATGGCGATCCGCGATATGGACATCGCCGCCGAGATCATCGGCGTGAACCCGCTGAAGGCCAAGTTGACCTCCTTCGCCGTGTCCTCGTTCTTCGTCGGCATCGCCGGTGCACTCTACTTCAGTGTATGGTTCGGCGCCGTGGAAGTGACCGAGAACTTCGGGATCCTGCAATCCTTCCGCGCGCTCTTCAGGATCATCATCGGCGGCCTTGGTTCGATCTTCGGTGCGTTCATCGGGGCCGCCTTCATCGTGCTGTTGCCGGTGCTGCTGAAGGTCTCGATGGTGGACATGCTGGGCTGGCCTTCTAACCTTGCTGCGCATCTGGAGTTCGTGATCCTCGGTGGACTGATCATGTTCTTCCTGATCCTCGAGCCACACGGCCTTGCCGCGATGTGGCGTACGGCCAAGGAAAAGCTTCGACTCTGGCCTTTCCCTCACTAGGGTGGGGCCGGAAATTCACACCAACAAGACCCCGCAACAAGGGGCGCATTGTTAAACCACTGGGAGAAAACGTATGAGACTGATGAAACTGGCGGCAATCGCCGCAGCGGGCATCATGACAGCGGCACCGGCAATGGCCGACCTTGTCATCCCGACCCTCAACTATCGCACCGGGCCCTATGCACCGAACGGCATTCCCTACGCGGATGGTTTCTCGGATTACCTCACGTATCTAAATGTGACCGAGGGCGGCATCGGTGGCGAAAAGCTGGTCGAGAGGGAATGCGAGACGGCCTATAACACCGAGAAGGGCGTCGAGTGCTATGAGAGCCTCAAGTCCGACGGTCTGATCTTCATTCCGCAGTCAACGGGCATCACCTACCAGCTGATCCCCAAAGCTACTGCAGACGGCATTCCTGTGATGTCGCCGGGCTATGGCCGGACTTCGGCAAAGAACGGCAAGGTCTTCAAATGGATCTTCAATCCTCCGGGCACCTATTGGGACGTGGCCTCGGCGCTGGTCAAACACGCGATGGAGCAGTCGGGTGGCTCGCTTGACGGCAAGAAGATCTCGCTGGTCTACCACAACTCGGCTTATGGCAAGGAGCCGATCCGCACTCTGGAAGAGCTGTCCAAGAAGCACGGCTATGACCTGACTCTGCTGGCGGTCGACCACCCTGGTCAGGAGCAGAAATCGCAATGGCTGCAAATTCGCCGCGAGCGCCCGGACTTCGTGTTCATGTGGGGCTGGGGCGTGATGAACCAGGTTGCGATTCAGGAAGCCTCGAACATCCGCTTCCCGATGGAGAACTTCATCGGCGTGTGGTGGTCGGGTTCCGAGAACGACGTGATCCCGGCAGGCGATGGAGCCAATGGCTACAAAGCTGCAACATGGCATGCGCCGGGCGCGGATCATCCGCTTTTGAACGACATCAAAGCCAAGGTGATCGACGCAGGACTGGGCGCTGGTGACAGCTCGAAGCTGGGCGAAGTGCTCTATAACCGCGGCGTCATGGTGGCGATCAAGGTGGCCGAGGCGATCCGCACCGCGCAGAAGATGACCGGCAAGTCTGAAATTACTTCCGCCGACATGCGTGACGGCCTTGAGAACCTGCACATCACGGAAGCACGCTGGACTGAACTTGGCCTGCCGAACTTCGCTGCCGAGATCAAGCTGAGCTGCGCTGTGCACTCGGATCCTGGCCTCGTCGCTGTCCAGCAATGGGATGCCAGCTCGAAGTCCTGGAGCCTCGTGACCGACTTCATCACGCCGGACAACGAAGTGATCGACGCGCTGATCGAAGAAGACAGCTCGGCGTTCGCAAAGGAGAACAACATCACTCCGCGTGACTGCTGATCTGAACAGGGGCGGTGGCTTTTGGGCCGCCGCCTCACCCATTGGTTTTGCAATTTGCCCTTGAGATGAATGGCTGAACACGACCTGCCGAAGACACGATCTGCCGAAGACACGATCTGCCGAATGGGAACACCATGCTGGATACCGCCGAGACCAAGACCGAGACGCTGCTGCAGGTCAGCAATATCGAGGTGATCTACAACCACGTGATCCTCGTGCTGAAGGGCGTCAGTCTTGCTGTGCCCAAGGGCGGCATCACGGCGCTGCTGGGCGGGAATGGCGCAGGCAAGACAACCACGCTGAAGGCTGTCTCGAACCTGCTGCACTCCGAGCGCGGCGAAGTTACCAAGGGCGAGATCCTGTATCGGGGAGAGCCGATTGCGGAGCTGAACCCCTCCGAGCTTGTCTCGCGCGGTGTCATCCAGGTCATGGAAGGGCGCCACTGCTTCGAACACCTGACTGTCGAGGAAAACCTGATGACCGGGGCCTATACCCGCAAGGATGGGCGCGCCGAGGTCGCGAAGGATCTGGAACTGGTCTACCAGTATTTCCCCCGGCTCAAGGATCGCCGCAAATCGCTGGCCGGGTATACGTCGGGCGGGGAGCAGCAGATGTGCGCTATCGGCCGCGCGCTGCTCAGTCGTCCCGAGACGATCCTGCTGGACGAGCCGTCCATGGGTCTCGCGCCGCAGCTGGTCGAACAGATCTTCGAGATCGTCAGGGCCTTGAACGAGGAACAGGGCGTCACGTTTCTGCTGGCCGAGCAGAACACAAACGTGGCCCTGCGCTATGCGCATTACGGCTATATTCTCGAGAGCGGACGTGTCGTCATGGATGGCCCCGCTGCCGAACTGCGCGAGAACCCTGACGTCAAGGAATTCTACCTCGGCATGTCCGAACAGGAGCGCAAGAGCTTCCGCGATGTGCGCTCGTATCGTCGCCGGAAACGCTGGCTGAGCTAGAGCGTTTTAAAACCAATCTGACTCAAGAACATTGGAAATGGCCCGAAAATGTGCTGCGTGACAGGGCGTTCCCAATTCTGTCTGTCTGGAAAATGCTCTGACTGTTGGATTTTGACTGAATTTTAAATCATCTGCGCAATTCTTGTCTGGTTCGGCGAGATTGTGCAGGGGGTGCACGTTCCAATGTTGTCCCGAGGCTTCTACGACGCGGTGGTGCTGTGGCCGGTGGCGTTCTGGCCGATCGTCTTTTCGTCCTGCTTCTTTGCGTATCTCAAGATCTGCCAGACGTTGCGCAGCCGTCACGGGTACTCACCCATTGGCGGGCGACGCAAGATGGATCTGGCGGTGACCTGGCTGGCTCTCCCGCTGGCCGCAGGGTTCGAGTTGGCGGCGCATGGCTATATGTTCATGGTGGCCGGGTACGAGTATGCAGCAGTCGCCATCCCGATCTACATCTTTGGCTGGATCCTGTTACCTGCGGTGCTGGACGGCATGCGCTCGGCTCTGATGATCCTTGCGTCAGTGCACCTGCTGTTCGTTGGCGCCTTTGGAGTGTTGATGGGTTTCGTGGATGTGAGCGTTTTCAGAGCGCTGAACAGCGATATCTATGGCTTGCTGACGGGGCTTCCCGCAGCGCTTTGATCCGAGGTCGACACCAAACCTCTCTGAATTCCGCGCCTGCGGTGCAGAATACAACGGGTCTTGGCCCACTCCCACCCCCACCGCCGCCAT
>JBGCFK010000494.1:0-6411 GCA_045106875.1 Paracoccaceae bacterium
CATCTGGTCGAAGGTCTGGGCGGACGCATCCTTCTGATCCTCATCGGATTCGAGGAAGCAGCTTTGGAGCGCGCAGGGCTTGGAACCGCGCTGGGAACGGATCCGGTGGTTTTTGTTGCGGGCGGTCACACACCCTCGGGCAGTCGGCAGGCTCCGCTGGACCAAAGGTCGCTGGAAGACGCGCTGAGGACTTATGCGGACCAGGTGGATGGCCTTGCAGTTGTATCTTACTTTGGAACGCGCGACCCGGAGGATGAGATCGCCGCCCGGGAGATGGCCAATAAGTTGACAGAACTGCCGGTCACCTGCGGGCACGAACTGGCTTCGGCGTTGAACGGACCGAAGCGAGCGCTGACTGCTGTGTTGAATGCGCGTTTGATCGGCATGATCTCAGGGCTGATCGCGGCAACCGAGACGATTCTGCTGGACCGGGCCATTGCAGCCCCGCTGATGCTGGTGCGCGGCGATGGCTCGCTGGTTTCGGCAGCCTTCGCCCGGTCCCGGCCCATTGAGACGATTCTTTCCGGCCCGGCCGCCAGTCTCATCGGCGCGGCTTATCTGACAGGGCTGACAGACGCAGTGGTCTCAGATATTGGCGGGACCACGACCGATATTGCCATCCTGCAGAACGGCCGCCCTGCGCTCTCGGCTGAGGGTGCCATGGTCGGCGGACACCACACGATGGTCGAAGCTGTCGCGATGTCGACACACGGACTGGGCGGCGACTCTCAGGTTCAGGTGGATGACAGCAGCATTGCACCGCGCCTGCTTCTGGGGCCTCCGCGCGTGGTCCCTGTCAGTTTGTTGGCAGCAGAACACGGCGCACGAGTGCACGAGGCACTGGACAGCCAACTGCGCTCGCCTTTGCCCGGACCATTGGATGGCAGCTTTGTCATGCGCGCCTTGGGCGTCCGAAATGTCTCGGGCCTGAAGGATACTGAAACGGCACTGCTCAACCGGCTTGCAGAGTTGCCGGAGCCGGCACAGGCAACGCTGAGAAATCGAGCCCAAATCGCAGCACTGAAACGGCTTGTCGCGCGCGGGTTGGTACAGGTTTCGGGATTTACACCATCAGACGCGGCGCATGTGCTTGGACGACATACCGTTTGGGACAGGGCGGCCGCTGAAAAAGCGGCAAAGCTTATGGCGCGGCGCCGAACCGCGGGCGGCCAAGCCATTGCTCCGGATGCCGAGGCTTTCAGCCTGATGACTGTCGAGACCCTCACGGCACGTTCCGCCGATATACTTCTGGAGGCAGCGTTCGAGGACGACGGGCTGAAGTCGGACAGCGCGAATCCATTGGCCAAAGCGGCCCTAGCGAGGCACCAGGGGGCGACACGGTTGGATATTGGACTGGCGCTGCCACTTGTCGGACTGGGCGCGTCGGCAGAGCTTTATTATCCCGACATTTCGGCACGCCTTGGGACCGAGGCAGTGGCGCCCGAGGGTGCGGATGTGGCAAATGCCATCGGCGCAGTGGTGGGAAATGTCCGCATCGTTCTGGAGGCAACGGTCAGCCAACCGAGTGAGGGGTGTTTCCGAGTTCATCTGGCAGGTGCCGGCGAAGATTTCAGTTCAGAGGACGACGCAAAATCCCACGTAATGGATCAGCTGTGCATTGCCATCACGAAAAGAGCACGGGCGGCAGGTGCCGTTGAAGTCGAGCTGTCCGAGGAATGGGATGTCAGTGCCGCCGAAGTTGAAGGCAGGCAGATGTTCATCGAGGCGACCGCACGCATTGTTGCGACGGGGCGCCCACGCCTAAGTCTCCAGTAACTGCATTGTTTCACGTGAAACATCTAACAAGAAATGAAGAGCCCTGCGGCTTGGTAACTTCTCGTCAACGGTAAGCGTGCGCCTGTCAGCCAAACAGCTCCCGACACAGTTCCAACGATTCTACCAGCACATCGATTTCTTCGCGCGTATTGTAGAGTCCGAAGGAAGCCCGGCAAGTCGCCGCCACTCCCAGATGGGCCATCAACGGCTGCGCACAATGGTGGCCGGCACGCACTGCCACGCCCTTGCGATCGACGATGGTCGAAATATCATGGGGATGCGCGCCGCCCTCCAGATTGAACGAGAAGATTGCGCCCTTACCCGCCGACTTGCCATACACTGTCAACCAGTTCAGCCCGTCCAGCCGATCCCGTGCATAGTCACGTAACATCCGTTCATGTGCCGCGACGTTCTCCATGCCAAGATCGCTCAGGTAGTCGATCGCAGCGCCTAATCCGATCATCTGAACGATATTCGGGGTCCCGGCCTCGAACTTCATGGGCCCATCATTATAAGTGACCACATCCTTGGCCACGGTACGGATCATGTCGCCGCCGCCCTTGAACGGCTGCATCTCATCCTGACGCTCGGTGCGTGCGTAGACCGCCCCGGACCCAGATGGCCCGTAGAGCTTGTGGCCAGTGATCACGTAAAAATCGCACCCTAGCGCCTTCATATCGACAGGCATGTGCACCGAGGCCTGACAGCCATCAATTACAGAGATCGCACCAAGCGCCCGCGCTGCCGCACAGATCGGCGCCACATCCACGACCGTGCCCAGCACGTTGGACATATGGGTGATGGCGACCACTTTTGTGCGAGGTCCCATGGCTGCAATCACCGCTTCGGGATCGAGGTCACCGTTCACATCAACATCGACCCAGCGCAACACAGCGCCGGACCGCTCGCGCAGAAAATGCCATGGAACGATATTGGCGTGATGCTCCATGACTGACAGTACGATTTCGTCACCGGGCTCGATCCGCGGCATGGCCCAGCCATAGGCGATCAGGTTCATCGCCTCCGTTCCGTTCGAGACGAAGATGATCTCGTCCTCGGACGCGGCGCCAAGAAAACTGGCGATCTTGCCCCGCACGGCCTCGTAGTTCTCGGTCGCAAGGTTGGAGAGATAGTGCAAGCCACGGTGCACATTGGCATATTCGCCCGAGTAAGCTTGGGAAATTGCGTCTATCACAACGCTTGGCTTTTGCGCACTGGCACCGTTGTCCAGATAGACCAGCGGCACTCCGTTGACCTCGCGCGACAGGATCGGGAAATCCGCACGGATCCGATCGACATCATAGAGCGTGCCCGATTGCATGTTCATGACCCGGCTCCTCCTGCCATCATTGTCACCATTACGACCAGTGCAAACGGGATACCGACGATCACTCCGATCACGCCCCATAGATTGCGAAACCCATGAATTGCCGCGATTGTGTTTGCAAAGAGCCAGATGCTTGTCATCCCCGCAAACATGACGCTCATCAACATCCCAGTGGGAATATCCGGAAACCCTGGCGCTGCAACGCCGTCGGCAGGGGGCACCATTGATTTCGAGATTTCGGCCAGAAACATGACAACGAAAGGCGCCAGCAGCGCATTCATCATGCTGTACCAGGACACGCCGATTACCGTGTCCTTCAGACTACCGATTCCACCGGACAATCTGCCAAGTTGAAACACCAGAAACACCAGCAGACCAAGAGCCAACGCACTGGCGACAAGATTGCTGATATGTCCAGCGATCATCGAGCCCTGATCCGGACGCACGCCGAACATTACGACAGAAATCGCCTCGATCAGAAAGCCGAACACAAACAGCTGGGCAGCGACCTCGTAACCATTGGCATTACCGAGAAGGTCGCGGACTGTGGTTTGCGGTGCCAGAAAGCCGCTTACGATCCAGCGGAAAATATCTCCGGTCATATGTCCGGCCTCCAACCGAGAGGCAAGACGAGCACAGAATAAAGATACATGGGCACGACACCATCTCCCGGTTTCATCAGCGGGACATGGTGTAAAGCGGCACGGCGACAAGTGCCAGCACAAGCAGCGCAATTACCGCGAAGACGACCCATGCTCGCGTGAACCCGAATGCCTCGGTCAGGCATTGGGCCAAAGCCCAGGCGAAGAACACTGGCCCGATCTGGGCCACGGCAGTGGCTACTGGTTTCCCGAACCCCGCAGCCTGGCCTGCGCCAACTTCCGAGATCGCCAGAATCGGCGCTGACACCAATGTCGCCCAGAACACCGCAAGCCGTCCGTCGCGCCAGCCGCCCCGACCGCGAAACAGCCATGCTGCAAGTGTCGTGAAAGCCGCCAGCAGATACCACAGCAGAGGCGCAAGGAAGATCAGCCCGAAAACGGCAGCCCCCGCTTGCGGCAGGAAATCCGGACTTTCAGAAGGCACAGTGCTCGACAGCGCGACCAATCTGCCAACCAGAAGGATCAGCAGCCCGATCATCAGCCAGGCCAGCAGTGTCGACTCCTTCGGGTGGCCGGCCTTTACCGCACGGACCGAACCACGCGGGTCATGGTAGAATCGGCCAACCCCCAGAATCATCCCCGGGCGCGACGCAACCTCAGTCATCTGCCATCTCAGCCACGCCTGCCCATCCAGGTCGCAACCTCTTCTCGAATCGCATCGGCCAAGGCCTCGTCTGCGATCTCGCCAATGGCCTCGTCCGCAAAGGCCGCGATCAGCATCGCCTCGGCCTCGGCACGCGGCACGCCGCGCGAGCGCAGGTAGAACATGGCCGTCGGGTCCAAAGCGCCGGTCGTGGAGCCATGCGAGCACGCCACGTCATCCGCATAGATCTCCAACTCTGGCTTGGCCGAGAACTCGGCACCGTCCGTCAGCAGTACGGCCTGGGAAATCTGATACCCATCGGTCTTCTGAGCGCCTTGCTTCACGTAGATCTTACCTTGAAAGATACCCTTCGCCTTGTCTGCGAGCACGTTCTTGAACACTTGGCGGCTTTCGCAATTCACGGCGTCATGGGTCACAAAGACGGTATTGTCCGTGTGCGTTTCCGCCTTCGAGAGAACTGCACCTGCGATATGCCCTGAGGCGTCGTCACCAGTGAACTCCATCACCATTTCGTTGCGCGTCAGCGCACCGTCTGCAGTCAGGGTAAAGGTCTTCAGCTGAGACTCGCTTCCAAGCCGGGCAAAGATATGGGTCGCCGCAGTCGCGTCCGCTTCGGTTTGCACGCGGACATGATGCAGTTCGGCGCCATCTGCGAGATCTATCTCCATCACTGAATTTGCGATCATGCCGCTTTCCAGAATCGTCAGACTGGCGCCCGTTTCCACTCGGATCACATGGCGGACCATTCCTGCCCCGGCGCCGATTTGGTCATATCGAATATGGCGCGCAGCACCCGTACCAGTTGCCTGCAACACCAACCCTTCAGAGGCGGCAGCCGTATTGAGGATAGACAGCGGACGGGCAACCATCTCCTGCCCTGCGGTTTCGAGCACACCGTAGATTTCGCGTGCGATCGAGATGTCCTGTGACAGCGCATCCGCAAGCGCGCTGCCGGCAAGACCCTCGCCAGATAGCGACGCAGACAAGTCCTCGCGCAGTCGTCCATTCACAAAGCGGATCATCGGCACATCCGCACCAAAGCCGGGCGTCGACGCAGGCTCTGCATCCGATGCCTCGGCCAAAGTCAGAGGTGCAGTCAGCGTTGATGGATCCGTATACTTCCAGTACTCGTCCCGACGCGCCGGGGCACCTGCATCCAGCAGCCGCGCCCGCGCCTTCGCCCGCACATCTCGCGCCCAACCGGCCTCGCCCTCGGGCATTGGCAGCGCTGAAAGCTGAGCCTCCGCTGCCAGTCGCTTCTGATCCTGCTGTTTCAGATCCGCCATATCAGGCCACCGCGCTCAGGATATCGGCATAGCCTTCGTTTTCGACCTTCAGTGCCAGCTCAGGCCCGCCGCTCTGTACAATCCGTCCATGCGCCATGATGTGCACCACGTCCGGTTTGATATGGTCAAGAAGGCGCTGGTAGTGCGTGATCACGAGGAACCCGCGATCCGGCGAGCGCAGCGCGTTCACGCCCTCGGCCACCAGCTTCATGGCATCGACATCCAACCCTGAATCGGTCTCGTCGAGGATGCACATGCGTGGCTCAAGCAAGGCCATCTGCATGATTTCGTTACGCTTTTTCTCACCACCCGAGAATCCGACATTGACGGGGCGCTTTAGCATATCCGCGTCGATGTTCAGCTCTTTCGCCTTGGCTCGAATCATCTTGAGGAAGTCTGCAGACGATACCTCATCCTCGCCGCGCGCCTTGCGCTGCGAGTTCAGCGCAGTGCGAAGGAAAGTCATGTTACCCACGCCGGGGATCTCGACAGGGTACTGAAACGCAAGGAAGAGCCCGCTTGCCGCGCGCTCCTCCGGTTCCATTTCCAACACGTCTTCACCGTCGAGGGTCGCGCCCCCGCCGGTTACTTGGTAGCCGTCACGCCCCGCCAACACGTAGGATAGCGTGCTCTTTCCGGATCCGTTCGGGCCCATTATCGCGTGCACTTTTCCCGCCGGGACTTCCAGCGTCACGCCCTTCAGAATCTGCTTGTCCTCCTCCTCGAGAGATACCGCCAGATTTTCGATCTTTAGCA
>JBGCFK010000495.1:0-6449 GCA_045106875.1 Paracoccaceae bacterium
GCCGCGTTCGAGGGCATGTTGTTGGCCGGCACGTTGTCCCTATCATGGGATGCACATGGCCTGTCCTACGGGATTCCGGCGACCGTGAAGGAGGATCTGGCTGCGGGGCGGCATGTGCTTGCGAACGTGTCGCGCCGGGTATGGCCAGAAGTCAAACAGCGTTTCTTGCGGAAGCATCTTGTTTGGGTGACTGCGCCGGTGGAGGTCTTGGCCGCCCGTTTGGCTGCGCGTGGGCGCGAAGATGTTGCCGATATCGAAGCACGGTTGCGCCGGACCACTGATGCGCCTCCATCCGAGGCCGTGTTCGTCGACAATGGCGGAGATCTTGCGGCAGGGGTCGCTGCCTTTCGCGCTGCCCTGCCTCAGCCAGTCAGAGGGTAGCGATGCAACAGCCGGAAGGGCGCACCGTCGATCTGCTGGACCAGACAGATCTCGTGCACGGGCATCGGGTCCCGTGTCAGCTTGGTTGTCAGTTCTTTCAAGGCAGCCTCGGCAGCATCTCCTGTATCTGCATCCAACTTGCCCGTAAGCGTCATGTGAAAGCGGAACTCATCGAGGATGTAGGGATAGCCCCAGCGGACCAATATTTCGTCCTGGCGAGGCGTGAGGTCCGAAGCGCGCCGCTTGGCGATCTCAGCCTCGCCTGCTGGCGCGCGGAAGGTATCCAGCGATTTCACGCAGTCTTCTGCAAGGTCTCTGAGCGCCGGGCACTCAGAAGACGGCATCAGGGCCAGAAACGAGCCCAACCGCGCCAGTCTGAGTGGAGGGGCATCAAAGGGCGCCCGCCGGGCTGCAAGGGCCTCGATGGCCCGTGTCAGCGCGGCTTGGTCCGATTGATCCGTCAATCGGAAAGGTGGTTTCATGGTCCCGTGGAACCCATAGAGCCGTGGGGTTGCCGTCACAGCCGCAACGTCTATAGAAGCCTCCTGATGGGCGACATCGCGCCCGGACGCTACATCCCAGCCCAGCCATCTGGCCCCGAACACTGCCAAGGCCGAAGCCTCTGGCGGCAAATAGTAGACCCCGTAGCGAATATCCGGCATGACGCGCACTCCCTTGCTGATCGGGCATGTGCCACGGCTATGTCACAAATCTACGACGAAGGCATGCGATATGCAGGCCCCCGAAAGAATGGAGCGCACAATGCGAGATATTGCCATGGATGACAGTGAAGAACTCATTCTGGCTAACGCACTGCTTGTGCTGGAGGACGGCGTCGCCAAAGGTTCGGTCCACATTCGGGGCGGCAAGATCTTGTCGGTCGAAACGGGCAACACCGCCGTAGCGGGTGCTTTGGATTGCGAGGGTGATTTTCTATCGCCTGGTTTGATAGAGCTTCACACTGACAACCTCGAACGTCATATGCAGCCGCGTCCGGGTGTGCACTGGCCCAAGATGTCTGCCGTGATCAGCCACGATGCCGAGCTTGCCTCCGTTGGTATCACCACGGTTTTTGACGCCATGCGGATCGGCTCCATAGTTTCGGATCCGCAATCGCGCTATCTCGCCTACGCGCGTGAGGCGAGCCGGGCCTTGCTGGACCTGCGGGCGGCCGGGGCACTTCGGATCAGCCACTTTCTGCACCTTCGGGCCGAGGCATGCTCGGAGACGCTTGAGGAAGAATTTGCCGAGTTTGGTCCCGACGATCGCGTTGGACTGGTCAGCCTAATGGATCATACGCCTGGACAGCGTCAGTTTCAGGATGAAACACAGCTTAGGGTCTACCTGTCCGGGAAGTATGGGATGGGCGAGGCGCAGATGGACCAGCATCTTGCGAACCAACGGGCGATCGGCGACAAGTTTGGCCCGGGCCACAAGGCGCTGGCGGTGCGCCGGGCGCAGGAGTTGGGTGCGATCCTCGCCAGCCATGACGACACTACGGCAAAGCACGTCGCCGAGTCAGCGGATCAAAACGTTCGGTTGGCCGAGTTCCCGACGACGGTTGAGGCGGCCGAGGCATGCCGGACGCACGGCATAGCGGTGATGATGGGCGCGCCAAACGTGGTGCGTGGCGGCTCGCATTCCGGTAATGTTGCGGCCTTGGATTTGGCTGGTCGTGACATGCTGGATATTTTGTCCTCGGACTATGTACCGGGCTCGCTTCTGGCTGCGGCCTGCACAGTGGGCGAGGGCTGGGACAATCTGGCTCGCGGGATCTCGACCGTGACATCTGCGCCTGCTGATGCAGCCGCTTTGGAGGACCGTGGGCGGCTTGTTCCCGGATTACGTGCCGATTTGCTGAGGTTCCGTATCATCGATGGCAGTCCTGTCACGCGCGGCGCCTGGGTAAGGGGCGCGCGCGTAGCATGATATCACCGGAATTTAGCGTCAGGCGGCCATATCGCTTGCGCGATGCCTCGCTGCGCTTGGCTGTCCGCTTCGCGTCCAGATGGCCGTAATTGGCGCTGCGATCTCGGCCATTGTATTCGTACACGAACGTTTCTGCCGAAAGCGTCTCGAAGTCCTCTATCACAGTTCTGATCCGGTCATGGTCTCAATCCTACAAGCCAATCTGCCGGAGCCGGGCTCCGGTTCTTTCCGAAAAACGGCGCCGGACCACCCGTGTAGAAATCCCAAACCGGACTCATAGTCTGGCAAAGCCTTACTGACGACGCCCCCAACGCCCATCATCCTGCCTGTACCAAATCGACGCCCCGACATAACAATCGCTCCGAGCCCAATCCAGGAGTTGTGCCCGATTTAAACCAGGCTGAACCTGCTCCAGTCAAAGAAGCGCTCTAGATCGCGTTGCTCCCAGCGATACATGAATTAGCTAGTATTGGTCGGACGCTCTAAGCCGGGCGATGTAGGTTTCTCGGGATCAGCTGTGCGCGACAATTCTCCGAGGATTGCCCATCTTCGCGCGCTCGCTGAGACTTTGACATTCAAGCCATCCACTGCCGCAACGCATTGTTGCTGTCCAACTGACGGGACCCCGGCGCAATTGGGTTCGGTCTTGGGGTCCCAAGCTGCTCCAAAATGTCTTTTGTCGGTTGGATGACCGCCCAAGCTTACTGGTTGAACGCGGTCGGCAGGGGCGAGCTTTGTTTCAGTATTCCATGAAACACGTTCGAGACCATATCCAGCCGAGGCACCAGAAAGAAATGCTGAAAGGTTGCGGTGCAATTGGCTTTCTAAACTCCGCTTTTCAGCGCCAGGAAGTCTTCCAACTTTTGAACCACCGACCCGTCGCTTGTGCGGGTCAGCCCGTCATCATTCGCAAAAGCGTCAACTTGCCCGCGTCCGAATATATGGTGATACCCACCATGGCGGGCTGCTCAATTTTGAAGTAAATCGTATCGAACGCGCGTACCGCGCTGAAACATTTGGTGAGGAAAGTACCCTTTCGGCTTGCAATCCTCATCGACTGGAAGACCCAAGGCCACCCAAGCGTGAAAATGATTTCGTCTCAATATGGCAACCGAATTGTTACTCCCCTCTTTCACGTGTGGTTGGGCTCATCTCTGCGATTGCTTGATTGATCCGTCCAACCGCGCAAAGTGATTGGAGTATGCACAAGGATAACATGGCACAGGACAGCCTAACGTTACCACAGCTACTGACCACCCGCGAGGTGGCGGAACTGCTGCGCGTCAAGGAGCGGAAAGTCTACGACATGGCGGCCGCGGGCGAGATTCCGCATCGGCGCCTGACAGGAAAGCTATTGTTCCCGGCCGATGAGATATCAACATGGATTTCTGGTGAACGGGGCCCGCGCCCTTCGGTGGTTGGCGGCAGTCATGATCCGTTGCTGGACTGGGCGATTCGAGAGTCTGGCTGTGGGCTGTCGGTACTGCTTGGTGGCAGCATGGATGGGCTCAGGCGTTTTCAGGCCGGTGAGGTTGCCTTGGCGGGTATGCACGTCTCGACTGGAGATGACTGGAACCTTGAAGTGGTGAGGGATGCAGTGGTTGCTGGCGCGGTCCTGATCGGGTGGGCGCAGCGGAGTCAGGGGCTGATACTATCCGATCACAGTGCCAAGAGTGTAGGTGGCATCGCGGATCTGGCCGGAAGAAAACTGGTGTTGCGTCAGGCGGGCGCAGGCTCACGCTTGCTATTTGACCGGTTGGCGGCAGAGTCAGAACTGACCGTTGCTGCGGATGCATTGGTCGTGCGCACCGAGAACGAGGCGGCTGAAGCGGTTTCTTCGGGCGAAGCCGAGGCAGCCTTGGGCCTTGAAGCCGCTGCCCGCGCTTTTGGCCTGCGCTTTGTGCCGCTTGTCATAGAGAACTTTGATTTGCTGGTTGATCGACGCTCCTATTTTACCGAGGCGGTCCAGGCACTGCTGAGCTTTGCTGCCATGCCCGAGTTCAAAGACAAGGCCGCGAAACTGGGTGGCTACGAACTGGAAGGCCTTGGCGCTGTGCGCTGGCTTTCACGCTAAACCCTCACTGCACCGGATTGCACCCCGTGCCTTGCTGGTGCATGAAGGGGTCGAAATCTTTCCGGAGCCGTGCCCAAATGATCGAAACCGCCCGTGTCACGTTCACTGCAGGCAGCGGACATCTGGACAGGTCGGGGCACCTGCGGGATGTTTGCGATGACCTGCTGCGCCATCGACGCGCCGCACTGCTCCCGATCTGGCACGGCAAGCTGTTGATCGATCTGGAGGATGCCGAGCCTCGGTTGGGCTGGGTCCCGCCATTGGCCGACTATCTTGACGAGGCGACAGAGCCTCCGGTCTTTTTGGGTATGTCTGGCGAGACACCCTGTTTCGCTGCTGATTTTACTGCGCTGGATGAAGATCAGGTCGAGGCAAAGTTTTGTGACGGCGCCAAGTTCATCGACCTTCGTTCGATCGCGGGCGAGCTTGGACCGGCTTCCGCGTCGATCGCGGCGACCGCCAAAGGGGTGATGGGTTGGCATGAAACGCATCCATTCTGCTCGCGCTGCGGCGATGCTTCGCTGCCTGAGAATGGTGGATGGCGTCGACGTTGTGGAACCTGCAATGCGCTGCATTTCCCGCGCACGGATCCGGTGGTTATCATGCTGGTCCTGCGTGACGATCAGGTTCTGCTGGGGCGGCAGTCGCAGTTTCCGCCGGGCATCTACTCGCTACTGGCTGGCTTTATGGAGCCCGGCGAGACCGTCGAGGATGCCGTGCGTCGCGAGACCAAGGAAGAGACATCGGTCGAGGTCGGCCGAGTCGGATATCTCGGCTGTCAGCCCTGGCCGTTCCCGTCGAACCTGATGATCGGCTGTGTGGCCGAGGCTGAGAGCATTACCATCAAGATCGACCCCAACGAATTGGAGGACGCCCAATGGATCAGCCGTGCCAAGATGCAGGTTATTCTTGAGGGCAAGCACCCCCGCCTCGCCTCGCCGCGCAAGGACGCCATTGCCCGCGCGGTACTGACAGATTGGGTGAACGGCGAGATCCGGTTTCCCTGAAAGCGGGCGACTTGGTCCACGCAGCAGGCTGGCGCCCGTTGTTCCGCAATCGTGGTTTTGCCACTCATAAAGTACCGGCAAGTTGCGTTACGTGGACCGTTGTCGAATGTGGAGACTAGTGTGCAGTTACGGTTTTATTGATCTGGAGGTGCTGACGGATTGATCCTGCGGCGTTTCAGAGACCTTTGCGTGTAAACTCAGCTGATCCTGCAGCTAACGGATTGGATCCAGCATTTGTAACCCTCGGTTTCTGGTTGCGATTGTATCGTCTGGATCGGCGCGCCGGATGGAGGACTTGGCCCGGTGGCGTTTTGTTCGGCGATGAAGCGGTTGATTGCGGCCTGCAGGTCTGCAAACGAATGGAACACGTCGGGCTTGAGCCTGCGTCGCGTCAGCTTGGCATGGAACCCTTCTACTGCATTCAGCCATGGGCTTGATGTCGAGGATGACGTGGATTGCGTTGCCCTCGGGGGTGTCTTGTTTGAGTCGGTTGTGGAAGCGGATGGACTCCTGATGCCTGAGGCGGTGCATGTTCTGCCCCTCTCGGCAATGGATCACCGATCCGCCCACCACGCTGAGCGCAGCGAAGAGCGTCGTCGTGCCGTTGCGTTTGTGATCGTGGGTCATGGTCGGGCCGCGCCCCGTTTTCAGCGGCAGGCCGGGCTGGGTCCGGGCCAGCGACCGTATCTGCGACTTTTGATTGACCGACCGCATGGGCGGGCGGTGCGACATAAAGCCCACCACGTCTTGCAGTTTCTTGGCGAAGGCCCGGTCGTTTGGCAGCTTATACTGATGCCAGCAATGCAGACTCAGCCCATGCGCCTTCCAGGTTTGCCGCACCCTGGTGGCGGCCAGTCCAACCGCCTTGCCCTTTGTCCAGATCGTCCGGTGCATTGCCTCATGTGGCGGCAGGTCCTGAGGCAGCCGGATGACATCGGCCAGTTTCTCTTCAGGCGTTCTGGGCGTCCCCGATGGCACGCCTTTTCATGTAGGAACCGATCTTTTCCCGTAGGAACCCCTCGCACCCTTCGGTCATGAACCGCTCATGCCAACGCCGG
>JBGCFK010000496.1:0-3535 GCA_045106875.1 Paracoccaceae bacterium
TTCATAGCAAATCTCCATGTTGGTTGCTTTGTTCGTTTTTGGTTTGGCTCGTCTGGAAATGGCGTACGATGTCGATACGCCGCGCGCGCCAGATCTGGTCTTCGAGGCTGGCCAGATGGCTTAAAATTTCTTGCACGGCCCGAAAGCGCGCGGGCCGTCCGGTGATGCGCAGATGAAAGCCGATGCTCAGGGTTGCAGATCGCCCATGCGCGGCCTCGTGCAAGAGTTGGGCCAAGGCGTCTTTAACGTATTCCACCATCTCTGCGGAACGGGTGAAGCCGTTGGGATGAAAGAACTTCATGTCGTTGCAGTCGAGATTGTAGGGTAGGATGCTCAGCCCTGAAGTGTCGCAATAGGGCAGGTCGTCATCAAAGGAGTTTGAGGAATAGAGATACCCTAGCTCAGAAAGTAAATCCCGTGTCCAAGAGCTTTCAGCGCCTCGGCAAAAAAACCCCAAGGGTCGTTTGCCTGTTGCGGTTTCGATTGTGTCTGTGGCGCGGATCAGGTCGGCCTGTTCTGCTTCGCGGTCTGAATATGCCGCATGCGTCTGCCAGAGCCAGCCGTGGCAGGCTGGTTCATGCCCTTTCTCAGCCACCACTTTTGCCAAGTCCGGCGCCCGGGCTACGGCACGGCCGCACATAAAGAAAGTTGCCGGGATCTGCGTTGTCTCCAGCGCATCCAAGAAACGCCAAAGCCCGACACGCATCCCGTAAGCAAAGATCTGTTCCTGTCCCCGATCGCGTTGGCCCTCCGGAACAATACTGAGGATTTCACCTACGCGCTCTGAGGTAGCGTCCCCGTCGCCAACTTGAAGCTCAGCGCCTTCCTCGAAATTCACCACTACCGACACCGCTACCCGCGCGCCATTGGGCCAAGTGATCTGAGGCGGTGTGCGCCCGTAGCCGATGAGGTCGCGCTCAGAGTTCAAAGATGCGCCCCCAACCCTTGACGCGCGCAGGGTCGTCCCCGGCTGCGCGCATCGATCCCCAAAGTGCCGTCGAGACGCTGTCGAGCACGGGGATCCCGGTTTCAGCCTCAATGACAGGGGCAAGCCGTGCGCCGCGAAAGTTGGTACAGTAGATTAAGATGGCATCGGGTTTTTCCGCTACAATGCTCCGACACATGGCATGGATGTCTGCCTCGGAATAAGTTGCAAAAGAAAAGTTGCCCGGATCTTTCAAATGGCGCTCGCCTGCGACTTCAAATCCAGCATCCACATAATTGGCAAGTATGCGCGTCTGGATTTCGGGCAGGTAGGGTGTAACAAAGCCCAGACGTTTGGCCTTCAGCCGTCCGAGCAGGTCATTCATGGAAAGGATTGACGAGCAGCCTTTAACGCCTGTGCGTGCCTCAATCTCGGCAAGAAGCGCGCGGTCAGTGTCAAAACCCAACCACCCCGACGACGTTCCGTTCCAGCAGATTGACTGTACCTGTGCATCAGCCAGCAGGTCTGCTGCTGCAAGCATCGGCTCATTGGTGAACTGGCCAAGCGCGTCCTCGTCCATCGAGATCTTGAGTACACGAAACCTACCGAAATGCGCGCTCGCATCCGGGAGGTCGGCCAGCATGGCAGCAGTCAGCGGTTCCAGCACAGTGTTCGAAGAAGGGGTAAGCATACCCAAACGCGTTCTGGCCAATACCGCAGTCATACGGGATATCTCGTGTGATGAAACCGATCCTTCGGCTCAACCCGAACGGATCGCTGACTGTGACCTAAGCGATGCAGGTCGTTGCGCGCCGGCACTTTCCGGAGATGACAGGCTGGACCAACCGGAACGTCACGCCGCTGATCACCGTAACTGCGATCCTGTAGAGCGTGGACGAACAGATGACGCGGGCGCGGTTGCCCAATGCGACCGGTGTGTTCCTTGGGGCCTTTGGAGACCCGGCGGCAGTGCATTTGAACAAGCGCTTGGCTCGTCCGAAAATTGGGATCGGTACATTGGCAGAGGAAGCTGTCCCCGAAGGAAGCGCGACTCTTGCCGTAACCAAGAGGACGCCGGATCCGCGTGTTCAGATCGATGCGTTGATGAGCGCCGACGGCCGGACAGGGTAGGTCGGAGACTTCATGGCGCGCGTCGATCCGCTTACCTTGCCGGCCCATCAGGCCGTGCTGGACGCGGCCTTGTAGGAAGTGTGCCGAAATGCGCAATCGGGTGGTGCCGAGCGTGTCGTTATCGGCAGCGGCCCCTTGGCGCTCGCAGCAGATCGGATCGACGGGCAAGTCAACGTGTCTTCGGTCTGGCCAGTCTCGGAGGTGTGCCGGGCTCTGGCGCATACACAGTTCAAACCAGCACATCGGGGGCCTCCCGCGCGAGATGTTCTCCCATCGGCTCGGTCGCAGGCGCTCCATCTAGCATTGTCGTTACGCCACGTAGGATGGTGCGCACAGGCCAGCCAGTGACCTCAAAACCCTCCCAGGGCGTGTAGTCTGAACCATGATGCAGATCGGTTTGCCGGATCGGCTTGGTAAGGGTTGGGTCCCAAAGGGCGATGTCGGCGTCTGCACCCACCATGATGGCTCCTTTGCGGGGATAAAGCCCGTAAAGCCGTGCATGGTTTGTAGCTGTCAGTGCGGCAAAACGTTCGAGAGACATCCGGCCCTTTGTGACACCTTCGGAAAAGAGGATCGGCAAGCGGGTTTCCACGCCGGGAATACCGTTCGGGATGTTACGAAAAGTCTTGCGCGCACCTGGTGCGTCCTTGCCAGCTGCATCGTTGAAGCGGAACGGGCAATGATCAGAGGAAAAAAGATCAAAGGCACCTTGTTCGATCCCGGCCCAGATCTTGGGCCATTCTTCAGACGTACGCGGCGGAGGGGAACAAACGTATTTCGCGCCTTCGAAGCCATCGCGATCAAGGTCCTGAGCCGTAAGCGTTATGTATTGCGGGCATGTCTCGGCAAAAACGGGGATGCCGCGTCGTCGCGCGCGCACGATTTCTTCGGTCGCTTCGCCGTTTGAGACATGCACGATCGTCAGCGGCACACCAGCGATTTCGGCCAGAGATATGGCCCTGTGGGTTGCTTCGCGTTCGACTGGGACGGGGCGTGTCGCGGCATGGTAGTATGGGCCGGTTTCGCCCGCCCGCTCGGCCTTGTCGCGCAGAAAATCTATGGCGTCTTCGTTCTCCGCATGGACCATGACCATCGCGTTTTGTTCCTTGGCCACGGACATGACCTCCAAAATCTGTCGGTCGCTGAGCGCAAGACCGGCATAGGTCATAAAGACCTTGAAGCTCGTGAAGCCTGCCTGAATGAGAGCCGGTAGATCCTGACCCAAAGTGACCGGGTCAGTCTCTTTGACGATCAGATGAAACGAGACATCGGTCAGGCAGTTCCCTGCGGCTTTAGCGAGATAGGCTGAGACGGCCTCGCGCAGGCTCTGACCCGGTTCGGGCAGGCAAAAAGGCAGGATCGTCGTGTTTCCGCCACAGGCAGCGCTTCGCGTGCCCGTGGTGAAGTCATCGGCCATCTCGATCCCTGGACCAGAAGGCTGCGAAATGTGCACATGGCTGTCTATTCCGACAGGCATTG
>JBGCFK010000497.1:0-3337 GCA_045106875.1 Paracoccaceae bacterium
GACGATGATGATGAGCATCTCGGCGGGGAAGTATTTCGCGCTGGCAGAAACGGGGCAGCGGATCTGGGAACTGCTGGAAGAGCCGCGGTCAATCAAAGACATCGTAGGTGTTTTGGTCGCAGAATACGATGTCACCGAAGAAGCCTGCCTTGCGCAAGTCACCCGGTTTGCCGAGGACTTGTGTGAGAATGGTCTGGTCTCGGAGAGCAGTGATGGCCACGCGGCCTAAGCTCTTCAGTTTTTTTCGCATTCCCATTCGGTTGCAGCGATTGACGCTGGAAGCTGGATGGGAGCTGCTGCGCGCGCGCATCAGCACGCTGCGCTCGGCAAAGCACTATACAAGGTTTCTGGGGACAGTTTCCGAAGCGTCAATGCCCGCTCCGGCCGCGCACGAACAGGAGATCGCCGCAGCCGAGATAGGCGCAGTGGTTGAACGCATTTCGGGATGGATGCCCTTCCGGGCTCTATGTCTCCAACAGGCTATCGCGATGCGCAGGATGCTGGATCGGCGAGATCTGCCTGCAACCGTATATCTGGGCCTGATGCGCGATCCTGCGCTGCGTACAAACTCGGAAGAACCCGCCCATGCTTGGGTTCAGACCGGCGGGCTGATCGTGATGGGTAATCGCGACCTCGACAGGTTTGCCGTGGTAGGAACGTTTGCATGAGTGTTGCGCCCGAAAGCTGGCCGATTGCACTGCGCGTCCTTTCGGGGTGCCTCGACACCGACTTGACGGACGCGACGCGTAGGCTGGCCCAGACCATGACGGACGCGGACTGGCATTCGCTGGTGCATCTCGCATGCACCCGGCACCGGGTTGCACCTGTCATAGCTTTGCACCTGGACGATCTGGGCGCTCCGCCCGGCACGATTGAGGAAGTGCGCCAGGAAACACGTGCCTGCGCGCTGGAAACCCTGCGCCAGGGGGCGGCTTTGAAGGAACTGCTGTCGCAGCTTTCCGATGCCGCTGTGGATGCTGTGATCCTCAAGGGCCTGCCCTTGGGCGAGCGTCTCTACGGTGCAGCCGGGAATCGCCACGCACGTGATATCGACATCCTGATCCCGCCCGCGCAGATCCAACCCGCCGCAGCGATCCTGGACCGGCTGGGTTACACCCCTGCCCCAGTCTACCGTTTGCGTGGCAAGCTGGTCGGAAGCAACGCGCTGGCCCAGGAATGCTATGATCTGGAGTATGTGGGTGGACGTGGACATCTCTCGGTGGAGCTACATTGGCGGACCTCGCACTATGCTGGCTGGCCCGATTTCACCGAAGAGGCGGATATGACGCGAGCCCAGGATACTTCGTTTGGCCCAGTGCGCGTACCATCCGATCCGGCCAATCTGATTTATCTTGCTGGACACGGCTCGATGCATGCATGGGCGCGTCTGAAATGGCTCGCCGACATCGGACGGCTCGCTCGGATCCGTGGAGCGGAGGCACTGGCGGAAGACATGGCACTGGCCGGGCGACTCGGTGGGCAAGTGCCACTGGCGCTTGCCTTGAGGCTTGCGCACCGGGTGATGGGCAGTCCCCTGCCAAAAGGTCTTGAGCGCCCCACACCACAGATTGCCAAATTGGAAAAACAAATGCTGCGAGTCGTTGCAGCACCCGAGATCGCACCGGGGACATGGCGGTATCGCTGGTCTGCCAATGTCGTCTCGCTACAGCTGGCGGAGGGCCCTGCGCAGGTTGTGGGGGTCTTGCGTTATGCGATCTGGCGCCGGTTGAGGTTGGGTGCGGCAGGACTGGTACACGCGCTCGGGGGGCGGCCAGCCGTGTCATGATCAGGCAGGGCTTCTATCGCGGCAGCGGATTACTGTTCCGATCCGACATAGCGCTCTCGGAGTACATCCCCGCCGAGCCGGGTCCACCTGATGTCTGCATCGAAACCGGTCACTCAGCCTCAGAAGCCGCGTCCCGTGCCGAACCACAGACATGGGAATATGATGGTTTCCAAGCCTCGCCCGATGGTCCGGTGCTCGTGGTCCCGGACATAGCCAGCTATCTCGTTACCGGCGGACGGCATATCGCTGTCAGTCCCATAACCGGCGGCGATCCCGGCATGGTAAAGCTTTATCTGATGGGCTCGGCCATCGGCATGCTGTTTCACCAGAGGGGACAACTCATCCTGCACGGCGCTGCGGTAGCTCACGCGTCCGGCGTGACACTGTTCACAGGGCCAAGCGGCGCGGGGAAATCCACACTGGCCGCTCATCTCGCGGCCCGAGGCAATGCAGTGCTCGGCGACGATACGCTGCCATTATTCGCGGACAATGTTGGCGTGCCCACGGCTTGGCCGGGTGCCCGGATGTTCAAGCTCTGCACAGATGCCGCGGAAACCCTGCCGGATACAACCACTTGGTCAATAGCGGGCGCCTATGAGAAGGTTTTTGCTAGGAACGCGGCCCCTGCACCTGAGCAACCTCTGCCTCTGAGGGACATCGTGCTGCTGGAGCGCGGTGAGGGGGCTCCCAAGCTCACGCCGGTCGAGGGGCTACAGGCCGTGGCGCTGATTGCGCAGAACACCTACCGACCCGAATACTTGCGGCTGATCAATGCAGAGTCCCGGCACTTCGAACAAATTGCCGCGCTTACGGCACATGTTCGCACATGGCGACTGATACGGCCATGGGACGCGGCGAAGGTACCGGAAACTTTGGACATGCTGGAAGCGCATTGGCGAGATCCCGCGTGATGATGCTCGGGCTCGTGCGCCGTTTTGTCGACTGGGCAGGCATCAGACTGATAGGTGCCATGGCACTGGCAATGGCCGGCGCTATGGTCGAAGGCGTCGGTTTGCTTATGCTGGTCCCTGTCATTGGGATGCTACTGGACGGAGGCAGCTCAGCACCCTTCGGCATGCTTGCAGAGTACCTGCCCACCGGCCGTTCTGGGCTGTCTGCGGTACTTGCGCTGTTTGCAATATTGATTCTTGTACGATTTACTATTTTGCACGCGCGCAACGTTGTCTTGGCGGAGTTGGAGCAGGCTTTCGTCGCCGAGATGCGGCTTTCGCTATTTCGCCGACTGGCCGAGGCTCCTTGGCGCACGGCGGCCCGACTTGCACATGGCCGGATCGCGCACGCGCTCAGCCGAAATGTCGACCGCTCGGCCCAAGCCGTCGGCGCACTGCTGCGTGGTTTGAGCGCAGCGATACTCCTGCTGGTTCAGGCTGGGCTCGCACTTTGGCTTGCCCCGGGCCTAACACTTTTGGTCGGCGCCTTCAGTGCGCTTATGGTCATAGGCCTTGCGCCTGTTCGCCGCCGTGCAACTCGGCTTGGTCAGCAGATGACGGTGGAGGACTATCAGCTGTTTTCCACAACCACAGGCTTTCT
>JBGCFK010000498.1:0-9431 GCA_045106875.1 Paracoccaceae bacterium
GCCGGTGCAATGGGCAAAACGGTGCGGATGCCTGATGCCTACGACCGGCTGGTGATGGACGTGATCCGGGGCGATCAGACACTGTTCATGCGCGGCGATGAAGTCGAGGCGGCCTGGGATTGGATCGATCCGATCATTGCCGCGTGGGAAGCGCGCGGCGACACCCCTGCCCGCTATGACGCGGGCTCCTCAGGGCCCGAGGACGCATTGATGCTGATGCACCGGGACGACCGACGTTGGCGCGAGATTTCTCTTTGACCGATATAATCTCCTACACCAGCAGGGACGAAATGGCCGGAACATTGGCCGCCTTGCTGGCCGAGAAATTGCACGCATTGGTGCAACGTGAGCATACAGCGCGGATAGCACTGGCCGGTGGCTCAACGCCTGCGCCCATGCTTCAGGCGCTGGGTGCGCACGATGAGGTGCCATGGGGCCACGTGACCGTGACACTGACGGATGAACGTTGGGTTCCAGTCACGGATCCCAGATCCAATCACAGGCTGCTGAACGAGACATTGCTGAGCGGCCCGGCCGCTGCAACACGTGTGGTACCGCTATACTCGGACGCAGCTACTCCGAATGACGGGTTGGCCGCCGTGACAGCTGGGCTCTCTGCGGCATTGCCACTCGATATCGCGGTCCTGGGCATGGGCGCAGATATGCACACAGCCTCGCTGTTTCCCGGTGCCGGAACACTGGCACGGGCACTGGCGCCCGATGCTCCCGCCGCACTCGCCATTCATCCGCCAGGTGACCTCGAACCGCGGATCACTCTGACCGCCCCCACGTTGAACAAGGCAGAGCGACATTTTCTGATTGCAGGGGCAGAGAAGCGGGCAGCGCTGGACGATGCAAGGACGATCGGAGATCCGATGAAAGCACCCTTGCTCGCAGTGCTTGAGGGGAGCACAGTGCACTATGCTGATTGAAATTATGTCATGACCTCGCCTCTGGATGAAGCTTGGGACGCTGTCCACGCGGCTGCCAAGCGCCTGAATGGACGACATCTGAGGCAGCTTTTCGCAGAGGATTCCGCGCGGTTCGACCGTCTGCATGCGACCCTTGACGATCTCACGGTAGATTTCTCCAAGGAGAAGATCGACGGTGGCGCGCTTGAGGTGCTTCTGGGTCTCGCACGCGCGGCCGAGATCGAGGCGTGCCGTGACGCCATGTTCGCAGGTAAAGCCGTCAACCTTACCGAGGATCGCCCGGCGTTGCACATGGCGTTGCGGGGCGGCGCCGCTCCGCCTCCAGGAGATGATGTCACAGCAACCCTGAACAGTTTTCTTGCCTTCGCAGAGAATGTCCGCACCGGCGCCTTCCGTGCGAAGGCGGGACAGTTTACTGACGTGATCAATATCGGAATCGGCGGATCCGACCTTGGCCCCGCGATGGCTGCCCGAGCTCTTGCACCGGATTGTGATGGACCCCGCCTGCATTTCGTCTCGAACGTGGACAGCGCGCACTTGGCGGATACGGTCAAAGCGCTCGATCCAGCCCGGACACTTGTGATCATCGCCTCGAAGACTTTCACGACCCTCGAGACAATGTCGAACGCGCATCTTGCCAGGATGTGGCTGGGCGGGCATGCGGGCAGCCAGATGGCAGCAGTATCGACTAATCTGAATGAATGCGCGGCGTTTGGCATCCCGTCGTCCCGCGTCTTCGGGTTCTGGGACTGGGTTGGGGGTCGCTACTCGATGTGGTCGTCAATCGGGCTGAGCCTAGCCATTGGTATCGGGGCAACGCGTTTCCGCGCCTTCCTGTCGGGCGCGGCGGCGATGGATTTACATTTCCGCACCGCACCACTGACGGACAACCTGCCGGTTCTGTTGGGTTTGATTGGCATCTGGCGGCGCAATGCAATGGGTTGGCCGACGGTAGCGCTGATCCCCTATGATCAACGTCTCGAGCGTTTGCCGGCTTATGTCCAGCAGCTGGATATGGAGTCCAACGGCAAGCAGACCCGGCTAGACGGCGCTCCAGTTGAAACTGCAACAGGGCCTGTTGTCTGGGGCGAGCCCGGCACGAACGCACAGCACTCGTTCTTCCAACTGATCCACCAGGGTACGGACGTGATCCCGGTAGACTTCATTGCAGCCGCCAACCCAAGGGAAGCAGACCTTCAACATCACGCACTGCTGCTGGCAAACTGCCTTGCACAAGGCCAAGCGCTGGCATTTGGCCGGACACGCGAGGAAGTGGCGGCAGACATGGGCGCCGCAGGCGCAACCAAGGACGAGATCACACGTCTAAGGCCACACCGTACCTTTCCAGGCGACCGGCCTTCAACAACCATTTTGCATAGAGAACTGGACCCGTTCTCGCTTGGACGCCTGATTGCACTCTTCGAACACAAGGTGTTCGTGCAGGGAGTGATCTGGAACGTGAACTCCTACGACCAATGGGGCGTGGAACTCGGCAAATCCTTGGCCGGAACGCTAGTCCCGGTCGTGCGGGACAATACGGAAGCCAACGCGGACAGCTCGACGAATGGATTGGTGAAACGCATCCGCGCATTGCGGCATTAACCGGATCAAGTGGTGAAGGAACCGGGCGCCAGTGGCGCGCGCAGCCCGGATGGGCGAGCACGCCGGATAGGGAACATCTTGGGACGGAAGTCCCGAGATACCGTTAACTTACTCTGGTGGAGTTTCGGTTTTCACGCCGCCCAATGGTCTAACCGCCTCGCGCACTGCAGCTGCCGCCTCAGCCAGTCGCACCCGATCAGACGAGCGCAGGACCAGCACCGAGCCTGCACCAGCCCCAAACGGATATGACCCCATCGAGACATCAGGAAATGCTTCAGCCACAGCGCCCAGCGGTCCCGCAAGGTCACCCTCGCCAATCTCACATCTCAGTGAATGACTGAGAATCCGGTCCCCACCCAGCAAGGTTGGCCGCACACTCTCGACCATAGCCTCGAATATCTTCGGCACACCGGCCATCACATGGACATTTCCAAGCCGAAATCCTGGTGCGCCTGAGACCGGATTGTCGATCAAATCGGCGCCGTCTGGTATACGAGCCATGCGCAAGCGCGCAGCGTTCAGTTCGCGGTCGGTGCCCTCGTAGTGACGCGCCAGAATTGCACGCGCGTCGTCGCGCACATCGATCGCCACACCAAATGCCGCCGCGATGCAATCAGCGGTAATATCGTCATGGGTCGGACCGATGCCACCTGAGGTAAAAACGTAGTCATTGGTCTCACGCACAGCATTGACCGCTGCCACGATGATATCCGGATCATCTGCGATCATGCGAACTTCGGACAGGCGGATACCCATTTCCGTCATCACGCAGGCCAGATGGTTGGCATTGGAGTCGCGCGTACGGCCAGACAGGATTTCGTCGCCGATAACAACCATGGCTGCGGTGGGTTGGCTCATTTCCATTAACCTCCAACGGATATAGCAAGGACCCATGAAGTTCGCATGCTCCCTGGTGCCTGGTACACTGATAAGACGGTATAAGCGCTTCCTGGCGGATGTCGAGTTGGCCAACGGTATGGTCGTGACAGCACATTGCGCGAACCCAGGCGCGATGCTTGGGCTCAACATGCCGGGGCTGAAGGTTTGGCTGGAACCGAACGACGACCCGAGGCGCAAGCTCAAATTCACATGGCGGCTGGTCGAAGTGGAAGGCGTCGTGATCGGAATTGATACCAGCATGCCAAACAAGATCATCGGGCATGCGATACGCGGAGGGATAATTCCAGAACTGAAGGGCTACTCTACAATCCAGCCTGAACAACGCTACAGCAAGAACAGTCGTGTGGACTTCCTGCTGCAGGACGACGGCAAACCCGATTGTTTTGTCGAGGTCAAGAACTGTCACTTGTTGCGCACGCCCGGCTTGGCCGAATTTCCTGACTCGGTAACTGAACGCGGTGCCCGACACCTCCACGATCTTGGTAACGAGGTCGAACGAGGCAACAGGGCGGTCATGGTTTTTTGTATCCAACGCAGTGATTGCGAGCAGTTCACACTGGCGGGTGATATCGACCCGGCCTATCTGAAGGCCTATCGTCGGGCGTTAGCGAGGGGTGTCGAGGTTCTGGCATATCGCTGTACACTGGACACAACACGAATCAGGTTGGAGCGCGCAGTCTCCATCGTAGATGCGAGCGCGCGAATTGAATTATGAAGCAGACAAGCGCCCTGGCTGAAGGCCGGGAAAGGCGCACGCCGGAGGGAATCCGGCTTTACGCGCCAGAAGACTTTGCAGGAATGCATGCGGCCGGCAGGCTTGCGGCAGAGTGCCTCGACATGATCGGGCCGCACGTGGAACCCGGCGCGCGGACCGAGGACGTGGATGATCTCATTCACAAGTTCGTGCTCGACGCAGGCGCCACTTCGGCGACGATCGGATATCGCGGCTATGCACATGCGAGCTGCATTTCAGTGAACCATGTAGTCTGCCACGGGATCCCTGGCCCCAAGAAGCTGAAGGATGGCGACATCCTCAATATTGATGTGACTGTGATCGTCGATGGCTGGCATGGTGACACATCGCGCATGTATGTCGCGGGCCGTGCGAACAGAAAAGTCGCAAGGCTGATCGAGGTGACCCATGAGTCGCTGATGCGTGGGATCGAAGTGGTGAAACCCGGCAATACCTTTGGCGACATCGGTCACGCGATTCAAACCTTTGCGGAGGGTGAGCGCTGCTCGGTTGTCAGGGATTTTTGTGGGCATGGATTGGGGCGTGTGTTCCACGACGCCCCGAATGTGCTGCATTATGGTCGGCCAGGGGAGGGTGCTGAACTTCGGCCTGGAATGTTCTTCACCATCGAGCCCATGGTGAACCTCGGCGCGCCGCAAACGAAGACCCTGGCCGATGGCTGGACGGCGGTGACGCGGGACAAGTCTCTGTCAGCTCAATTCGAACATGCGATTGGCGTGACCGAAGACGGCTGCGAGATCTTCACCCTGTCGCCCGGCGGCAAGTTTTTCCCGAAGCTCTGAGGACATAATGGCAGGCGGCAATATCGATGAAGCCGTCTCGCGCGTCACCGCGCCCATACAGTCGGGTGCGTCGGGGATATTGCTCATATTGCTCGTGACGGTCGGAAGCGGACTAATCGTGTCCTTGATCCTTCCAAACGCACCCTGGGCTCTGCGCGGAGCCATTGTTTTGGTCTGCGGTGGATTTGCTGCGATCATGGTGTGGCGCGCAAAGAAACGCCGCGCGTCCGAGCTGGCCCTGATCCGAGAGGCGCAGTTTGAAGAGTTCAGGCAGAGTCAGCAAGCAATCGACTAGGGACGCGAAAATGCTGCCATCAACTCTACATGTGGCGACCAGAGAAACTGGTCGATCGGCTGTATCCAGTCCAAACGGAACCCGCCATCCAGCAGCATCCGCGCGTCGCGTGCAAAGGTTGCCGGATTGCAGCTGGCCGCAGCGATCTGCTTGATATCAGCCTTGGCGAGGTGCTCGCACTGCGCCCTCGCGCCCTGACGGGGTGGATCCAATACGACGGCATCAAACGGCCCGAATTCGGCAGGCAGCAAAGGACGACGGTACAGATCCCGGGTTTCCGTCCCGACCCGCCTCAACCCTGCCGTTTGCCGCCATGCGATGTCCAAAGCCTCAAGTGCCGCCGCGTCGCTCTCAACTGCATGGATTTCAGCACTCTGAGCAAGCGGCAAGGTCAATGTGCCCGAGCCGGCAAAGAGGTCCGCAATCCGTCTGGCCCCCGATGTGGCCTCTTTCGCAGCGGCGATCAGCGCTGCCTGACCTGCCTCGGTTGCCTGCAGAAAACCACCCGGCGGCGGCACGACTTCTGCCGGACCGATCGCAATGATTGGAGGGCGCCGGGTGACGACGGTCTCGCCGTCCCAGGACAACCGGGCCAGATCAGCAGTTGCCGCAAAGGCGACCAGCTCTCCGTAAAGCCCGCCTTCGACCGGTTTGCCACCGTCAATGGACACGTCCAACCCAGCTTCTGTCTCTGTCACCGAAATGCGGAGCGCACCCTTGCGACTGGCCCCTGCCTCTACCACGCGGGCGAGACGTGGCACCACAGTCATGATCCCGGCTGTGGCAACAGTACAGCTGCTTACCGGAATGACCGCGTCAGACCCCGCTGCGTGGAAACCAACCAGCGTGCCTTTCTTCGTACGCTTACCCGCAAAGGTGACCCGGCGACGGCTACGCGGCGGAGACGATAGAACGGTGCGGATATCAACACCCGAGATCCCGCGCGCCGCCAGCGCTTTGCGTACAAGGTCTTGTTTCCACACGCCCAGCAACCCGTCCGAGGCATGCTGCAGCGAGCAACCGCCACAGGTGTCAAAATGCGGGCAAGCGGCGGGCTGGCGATCCGGGGCTGCATCAATGATCGCGACCAGATCGGCGCGGTGCCCCTGAAGGTTGGCGCGCACCAATTCGCCCGGCAGTGTACCAGGTACGAACACCCCGTCCGCGGTGACGCCATCGCCTTGGGCGCCAAGCGACTCGATTGTCAGCATTTCCACCATGCCGCGATGCCTAGCAGGGAATTTCAGGGCCGCCTATGCCCGGTTCTGCGCAGCGATAAGAAATTCCTTATTTCCGTCACCGCCCAGCACCGGACTGTCCGTCTGACCAAGCTTGTACCACCCGAGATCCTGGATAAACGCCGATATCTCCTCAAGAACCTGAGCATGCACTGCAGAATCTGTGACGATGCCACCCTTGCCGACACGACCACGTCCCGCCTCGAATTGCGGTTTCACAAGCACGATCATATGGGCCTCCGGCCCGGCATGCCGCAGCGCAGCGGGCAACACCTTGGTCAGCGATACGAAGGAAAGGTCCGCAGTGATCCAGCTCACTTGCGGAATGTCAGGATCAGGCAGATCGCGCGCGTTCAGTCCCTCGAGGTTCGTGACCCTCGGATCCGTAGCCAGATCGGCGTGGAGTTGACTATGGCCAACATCGACCGCCCAGACATGCGTCGCACCCCGCGCCAGCAGAACCTGAGTGAAACCGCCCGTGGACGCACCTAGGTCCAAGGCTGTTCCCGCCGGTTCCAGTTCAAAGACATCAAGGGCGTGCGCAAGTTTCAGCCCGGCCCTGCTGACCCATGGGCAGGGGTCGCCTGTCACAATGATCGGACCGTTCGCGCGGGCGCCCGGTTTGGCAGCCACAACTCCTGATACCTCGACGACACCGGCAATGATAAGAGCCTGTGCCTTTGCCCGGCTTGCAGCGAAGCCTTCTTCCACCAGCCGTTGATCGAGCCTCATGAAAAGACCTCGGCTGTTCGATTGCGCAGGAAGCGATCCGCGCAGACGAGAAATGCAATAATCGCGATGGAAAACGGCAAACTGACTGCGAGCACAGGCAAAACCAGCAGAATCGACTGAGAGACTGCGAGCGGCATGGCTACGCTAACCAAAACTGCTACCAGCTCGAACACTATCAGGCACCGCACAAACAGGATCGCTGTCCCGGTGGCACGCGAATTGTCACCCATCGCGTGAAACACCAGCGTTATCGTACCCAGCAACAGGATCACCAGAAGCTGAACGCCTGCTGCTATCCACTGAAAGGCCAAGGCAGTGCGCATCGCCGGGTTGTCCGCAAGCCCGCCTGTCGCAAAGATCGCACTGAGGCTACCGAACAGGTTGCCCTCCAAAGCCGCAGCAAAGAGCACCAGCAGGAAAAGCAACCAGACAAGAGCTGTTGCGACCCCAATGAGAACCACGGGGAAGGACGGCAGCGCGCTCATTCCATCTTGAGAGCTTTGCGCAATTGGTCCAGCGCATAGTTCTCGTCGTCGCCCAACGCGCCGCCTTCTGCGGCAGCGACCTCGGTTGCCATTCGGATCAGGTCTGGCCCGGCATCAGGTCCGGCCTCCTGTGCCACGACCTTTGCCAGGCGGCGCACGGCCTCGTCATTGGTGCCACATTCGTCAGCGACCCAGCGTCCGAACGAGACCATGTCCAAAGCCTCGCGTTCATTGATGTCGAAAGTCTCACTCATCAGGCGGGTCATCGTCGCGATCTCTGTTTGCGAAATTGGCGCGTCCATGGTCGCGACGGCCACCATGATCCCGGCCGCTGCCAGACGAGGGTCCTCAACGCTGTCTGCAGGATGGGTGTTGTGCTTGCGCTTGTACAAGAGTCGACGGGCAGCAAGGCGCACATCATTCGCGCCATCGAGGATCTCTCTCGCCTGTTCGCGTGCAGCCTGCGCCCGGTAGAGCCAGAAAGCGGCAGCCGCGATCGCTGCCAACAAACCTAAAAGAATGTGCATGCCCCAGATCTCCGATCAGAGTTGCGTGCCAAACGTCGTCTTCTTGTTGTCCAGCTTGTACTCGGCCACATTCCAGCCACCAGGCACCTTGTCCAATTCAACGTAGAGATAGAGACGCCCGGAAGTTGAGCGCAACTCGACCAGCCGCTGATGGGTCTGAGGCCCGGTCGTCGCTGACAATGTGTAGACGTCAAAAGGTCGTCCCTGAAAAAACCGTTGCAGCGTGTTGGTCACTGAAGCAGGGTCGGGCGCCTTCAAATGGCCGGCAAATTCGGAATACCTACCCCGAAGGCCAGCAGTTTGAAGCCCGGCAAACTGATCCGAATAGCTTACATATTCAGCTGGATCCGTCTTTACAGCTGCAGCAGCTGCCGCACCCACGTCAGACACGACGCCACCTTTCGCACATGCGCCAAGTGTGAATGCGGCAAGCATCATAAGCGCAGCAGGCGCGCAGTTCAGTGTGTAAGGCATTGTCGTTCTCTCAGTGCTCTGCGCCCGGGGCGTGCGATGGGAGTATTGCCGCAGCTTCGGCCAAGAGTAAATCCACAAGTGCCCCGCTTGTCCTGCGTCCTTGTAGGAAATCCTGTGCAGATATCAGATCAGGCGCGCTGCACGGCTTCCAACTGACCAAGTGCAGACATCGCCTTCGTCACGATATCCGCCGAGGTCAGCCCTGCAATTTCGTACATCCGGGCAGGGCTGTCCTGATCAATAAAGAGATCCGGCAGCACCATCGAGCGCACACGCAGGCCTTGATCCAACGCACCGCTTTCCGACAGCAATTGCAACACATGGCTGCCGAAACCACCTACCGATCCTTCCTCGATCATGATCAGCGCCTCGTGCTCGCGCGCCAGTCGAAGGATCAGCTCCTTGTCCAGTGGTTTGGCGAAACGCGCGTCGGCAACCGTGGTCGACAATCCATGTGCGTCCAGTTCCTCTGCCGCTGCAAGGCACTCCTGAAGCCGTGCGCCGAAAGACAAGAGCGCAATCTTGGAGCCTTCCTTGACCACACGGCCCTTGCCGATTTCAAGCGCTGTGCCGCGTTCGGGCATCTCGACACCCACGCCTTCACCGCGTGGATAACGGAATGCACAAGGGCGGTCATCCAACTCGACGGCTGTGCGGATCATGTGCACCAGTTCGGCCTCGTCGGCAGCAGCCATCACCACGAACCCCGG
>JBGCFK010000499.1:0-20509 GCA_045106875.1 Paracoccaceae bacterium
TGGATTGGGAGGGTGGCACCCGCATCGGGGTCTCGCTGGAGACCTTCAACAAGACCTGGTCCCGTCGCGTGCTGGGGCAGGGGGCCATGGTTCTGCTGATCACGGATGGGCTTGACCGGGATGATCCGGGCCGTCTGGAACGCGAGGCCGAGCGATTGCATCTGTCCGCTCGTCGGGTGATCTGGCTCAACCCGCTGCTGCGTTGGGATGGATTCGAGGCCAAAGCCCAGGGCATCAAGGCCCTGCTGCCGCATGTGGACAGCTTCGTTTCCGCCCACAATATTGACAGCCTCGAAGCGCTGGGCGACGTCATCTCGCGCGCGGATGAAAACGGCGAACGCGACCGCTTGTTGCGATCTCTCTGACAACTCTTGAAAACTTGTAACAACCGTTACAGCCAGCATCATGTCTGCGGCGTAAGGTGGACGCAGTTTCAGAGTTAGCCCATCCGCATTGTCAAGATAACGATGGGCATAGTCAGTGTTTCAAGGCCTGCTTGCAGAGTATGTTTGTGTACCGTGGATGTCGGTGGCTTAGCGGAGCGGCATCGCTTAGTGTACCCGGCGGCGTGGGCCTTCGCCGCCGGTCTTCCTTGTTGCCTGCCGCTGCCGGAACAGCTTGGTCCTCAGCCGCAGTTTATTTTTGTCCGCTTGCCGTGCGGCGATTGCAGGCATACCTTCTGTGAAAGGTCGCTGAGCACGGAGATCGCCTATTCATGGCCCATCACGACGATATCCCGCGCATCGCACTTGACTGGCACAAGGCCGGGTCAGGCGCGGCGTTGGCAACTGTCATCCAGACATGGGGGTCTGCGCCACGCCCCGTCGGCTCGCAACTGGCCGTGTCAGGGGCCGGTGAGATCATGGGGTCGGTATCTGGTGGTTGCGTTGAAGGCGCCGTTATGGCCGAAGCGATTGAAGCGCTGGACGACGGGCGCTGCCGGATCCTTGAGTTCGGTGTTTCCGACGACGATGCCTTTGCGGTCGGATTGGCTTGTGGCGGAACCATCCGGGTGATGGTCGAACCTGTGGGACAGGGCTCAGGTCCAGGTGCTGATCTGCTGGAGCAGATTGTGAAGGCCCGTGAGGCGCGGAACGCTTTGGGCCTTGAAACTGACACCGAGGCATGGACGCGACGTTTGATCGGATATGAGGAAAGGCCGGAGGCGTTCGACGGTGATCGTTCCGGGTTCGATGATGCCGGATCGCGGTTTCTCTGGGTTTCCAATCCTGCGCTCCGTCTTGCCATTGTCGGCGGTGTGCACATTGCGCAGCCACTTTGCCAGATGGCGTGTTTGGCAGGATATGATGTCACACTGATCGACCCGCGTGAGGCGTTTGCATCCCCCGCTCGTTTCCCAGGGGAGACTTTGGTGCATGACTGGCCGGATGCTGCGCTGCTGAAGCATGGGCTTGATCACCGCACTGCGGTTGTGACGCTGACCCATGATCCGAAATTGGACGATCCGGCGCTTCAGGCAGCTTTAGGTGCCCCGGTGTTTTATATCGGCGCGCTTGGATCGACCCGGACACATGCCAAACGCGTCACACGATTGACCGAGGCGGGATTCTCCGCAGATCTGATTGCCCGCATAGACGCACCCATCGGCGTGGATATTGGCGCCAAGTCCCCTTCTGAAATCGCTATCTCTGTGATGGCCGAATTGACCGAACGTCTGCGCCGTCCTGACACGCGCCCGGGTCGGGTTGCTCGAGAGGCGGCTGCGTGAAGTTCGGCCCGGTTCCCCTGGCCGAGGCCGAGGGTGCTTTGCTCGCGCACTCGCTTCGTCTTGAGGATGGTGTGCTCAAGAAGGGTCGCGCGCTGTCCCGCACCGATGTTGCAAGCCTTGCGCAAGCGGGCTTCGAGCAGGTTACTGTTGCGAAACCGGACGCTGATGACGTTCTTGAGGATGCCGCAGCTGCGCGCGTCGCTGCAGCTTTGGTTGCGGATCCGTCCGAATGCGGCGTCACGATCTCGGCACCATTCACTGGACGCGCAAATGTCTATGCGCGGCAGGCCGGTGTACTTCTTCTGGATACGGATCGATTGGCAAAGCTCAATGCGATGGACGAGGCCCTGACCGTTGCGACATTGCCGAACATGTCCCGCGTCTCGGCGCGGCAGATGCTGGCAACCGTAAAGATCATTCCCTACGGACTGCCCGGTCAACTGGTCGCCGATGCAGAACAAGAATTGAAGGCAGCACACGCGTTGAAAGTGCATCCGTTCCAGATGCGCTCTGCTGATGTGATTTTGACGCGAACGCCCGGCATGTCCGACAAGGTTGTTGCGAAGGGTGGGGATGCTGTTCGCCAGCGGCTGCGCGCGCTTGGGTTTGATGATATTCGCGAACATGTGGTGCCGCATGTAACCGAGGTTGTCGCAGCCGAGCTTGGGAAGACTTCCGCCGAGGTGGCGCTGATCCTAACCGGGTCGGCCACTTCAGATCGCGGTGATGTGGGGCCGGCTGCCCTGTGCGAGGCGGGTGGAGACGTGCTGCGCTTCGGAATGCCAGTCGATCCCGGTAATCTGCTGTTCCTTGGTCAGATTGCAGAGAGGCCCGTGATTGGACTTCCAGGTTGCGCCCGCTCCCCGAAACTGAACGGAGCCGATTGGGTGCTGGAACGCATCGCCGCGGGCCTTCAGGTTACCAGTGCCGATATTGCGGCTATGGGCGTTGGTGGGTTGTTGAAGGAGATTCCCTCGCGTCCGCAACCCCGTGCAGGCGGCGCGGCAGCACCGCAACGCCCGTTTGTGGTGGCAGTGCTGCTGGCAGCCGGAGCCTCTTCGCGCATGGGCAACCGTGACAAGCTGGTCGAACTGGTTGATGGCAAACCATTGCTTCTGGTCTTGGCCGAGCGCTTGTTGCAGAGCGCGGCGGATGAGGTCATCTGTGTACTCCCGCCGGATCGTATTGACCGCAGCGCAGTGCTTTCTGGCGTGGATGTCCAAAGTGTGACCAACGCACGTGCAGCCGAAGGGATGGGCACGTCCATTGCAGCGGGTATAACAGCACTACCTCCCGAAACAGATGCGGCGGTTATTGTGCTTGGCGATATGCCCGAGATCGCAGCAGAAGATATTGACCGGCTTATCGCTGCCTTCGACCCAAGCGAAGACCGGGCAATTGTGCGTGCAGTTGGGCCTGATGGTCGCGCTGGACATCCGGTGCTGTTCGGGCGGCGGTTCTTCGAGGCGCTTGGCGCGCTAGAGGGAGATCAGGGTGCGCGCCCGGTTCTTGCTGAAAATGCCGAGTTCGTAACGGATGTGTTGTTGTCCGGCGATGCGGCGCATACTGACTTGGATACGCCCGAAGACTGGGCCGATTGGCGTGCAAAGTCCGAGGCTAGCGGCTGACCAACATCAAAGTCCGGTTCTGACCACGGCGGCTGAGGCGCAAAGTCTCGCGCCCGATCGCGCTCACCCGCCAGCCATCGACCACATCACCGCGAGAGACTTTCTGATACCCGCCACTGCGCAACCGGACAAGCGCCTGCCTGCCCTTGGTTCCGTGGAGAACGCCGATGAGGTTTGTCTCGCCCATGTTCAAACCGGTTTCGACAGCGGCGGTCCGCACGGATCGGGGTGCGTTGTCGCGAAGTGCCGTGCTGGAGGGTTGTTTGAGAACAGGCTTGGCTTCCAGTCCCTCAGGCCTTACGCGCGGCTTCGGCGCTGAAAGGGCTGCAAATTTGGTAGGAGTCTCGTCAACTTCCTCGCTCACTTCGGGTGGAGCGGGCTTGGCATCCGGCACGACGAGGCTGGCGGTCGGTTGTGCTGCTGTGTGGTCCGGTTTGGGCGCGGCAGAAGGAAGTGGAGCTTCCTGGGATTCGGCTGGTGCGGTGCCGTCTGCCTGTTGCTTGTCGGCTGTTTGCAGGGCTGTTTTCACTGGCCGCGGCAATGGTGGCAGATTGATGTTTTGCGGTGCAAGGGCTGTAGGCTTGAAGTTGTCATCATTCGCCGCTTGCTCGGCTTCCTGAACTGGGGCCTCGAGCAAGGTCTTCGGGTCGATCTGTGGGCTCTGAGCGTTCTCTGGGATCCTTGCAGGGCTAGGTTGCGTCCTTGGCAATGTGGCTGCCACCAGCGAGCCGCTTTCAGCCTCGGACGCGATCGGTTCTGCGGGCTCGATGCGGCGGCGTTTTGGCGTCTTGGCTAGTGTTTTGCCTTCGCTTCTCACCGCGTCCAACGCGTTGCGCATCAGATCGACGGGACGCCGCTTTGGGATCACTGCCGTCAGTGTCAAGCGTCCCGGTCGTGCCCGCTGTGGCAAGCGGGGCGCCGAACCGACTTTGAGGCGCGGACGGGTCTTGGGAATTGGCAGTTCTGGGGCTCCTGCGAGATGTACAGGTGCGCCGCGTTGCTCGGTCAGCATCGAGCGGCCCGGGTCGATGGTGACGATAGCCCGTTGTATTGCGAGCATCTGGGCAGAACCGGCTCCCACGGGGCGAAGCGGCGCAGGCGGCATGACCGGAGGTCGGTCTTCGACCTGCATTAAGGCGAACATCAAATTGCTGTCGGCGTTTTTGACCGTTGGTACAACAAGCGGCTCGACAACCTGACTGATGGCATAGATGCCAAGCAGCGCCGCCGCTCCGACGCAAGCTGCTAGCCCGACCGACGCTGCACGGCGCGCCAGGCGCACTGGTGCAGGCTCGGGCACGCGGAAAATCGGACCGGCTGGGGCAAACGTCGCTGCTTCGACGCGTGTCGAGACAGCACCCGGTACAAAGCCCCATTTTCGCGCATATTCCCTTGCCTCAACGACCGTCTGGCAGAGCGCGCCCAAAACCTTGGTTGGCTGCCCGTTCTCGCGCGGCCCAAGGGCAATCATCAGATCCTTGGCCGCATAGGGGGTCTCGTCCGCCAGTCTTGCGCGCGCCTGGAAACGGGCATCCGGGTCATTGGCTGGCAGGTCGTATGAACGGACCAGAACCTGTTCGGGCGGCAACCAGAGTGTAATCGGGCTGGCCGACTCGTGTCTGACCCGCGCCTCCATTCTCAAGTTCGAAAGCTGGTCGAGGAAATCGGGTGTATCTGTAGGCACAGCTGCAATCGCGTGCCAGCTTCCATCCCGTGCAACCTCGCAAAGGGTGACAGCGTCATTGGTCAGATCCAGCGCGAGCTTGCTTGTGGAAGGGCCGACGCGCCCTAGCTCTGCAACTCTTGTACGCTTGATCACGTGTCCTCTCCTTCACCGAACCGCCAACGCCTTACGTCGCGACTGTTCCCCCTAACTCACTATACAGAATTCTCGCTAAGCCAGTACCCCAACATCGGGAAGAGTTTGGCGGTTTCGGGGCGGGTGCCTGCATGCGGTCGAAGTCATTGGTGGAAATTGCATTTTGGGATGCTGTGCTTGACCGCGCTGGGCTGGTCTGGCCATGTCGCGAGATGCTGCCAATCATCTATCATCCGGACTATCAGGCCCCATTGAGAGCGAATCATCGTTTTCCGATGTCCAAATATGGCTATCTTCACAGAGCCTTGACTGTGCGCGGTCTGGTGTCGCCGGGTAGCTTTCTTTCGCCTGCTCCGGCACCGACGCGCGTACTGGAACTGGCGCATGATGCCGCTTATGTGACGAGGGTTTTGGATCTTGCGCTCGATCCGGCCGAGGTTCGCCGTATCGGCTTGCCTTGTACGGAACGTGTTGTACGCCGAAGTCGCTTGTCGGCAGCAGGCACACAATTGGCTGCCTGGATGGCGTTGGAGCGCGGGATTGCATGCAACATGGCTGGTGGATCGCACCATGCGGGCCCGATAGCGGGTGCTGGGTTCTGTATCTTCAACGATGTGGCTGTGGCAGCGCTTGGCTTGCTGAACCAGGGCGTGACACCCCCAATTCTCGTCATCGATGCCGATGTGCATCAGGGAGATGGAACGGCAGAGATTTTCGCTGATGATAGCAGGGTTTTCACATTGTCGATCCATGCCCAGCACAACTATCCAGCGAGGAAGGCCCGGTCGGACATGGATGTCGCATTGCCGGATGGAACCGACGACAAGACCTATCTGGATGCGTTTCTGGTCGCCATTGAAACTGCATTCGAGCGCGCGCAGCCGCGCCTCGTCTTTTACAATGCTGGTGTGGATGTCCATGTTCAGGACAAACTTGGAAGACTGGCGCTGTCTGACGACGGGATCCGTGCACGAGATGCTTTGGTGTTCAGTTACGTTCGCGCTCATAACGTCCCGGTTGTAGGTGTGATCGGGGGTGGATATTCGGATGAGCCTGATGCGCTGGCCGCGCGCCACGCGATTTTGTTCGAGGAAGCAGCGCGAGCAGCCGAAACGGCCAGCCAATGACGTGTCACTTTTCGGGCTTGTAAGACTTATTCTTCTATGGTCGATAGCTTCAATTGGCCTGTTGCCTCCATTTCCTTGATAGTGCGCAGGACAGCGTTTTGGGCATCTTCGGCTTCGCGGATCTTGACCTTGTCCATTTCGCCAAGCGCCTCGCGAAACTGCTCGGCCATGCGGCTTGAGATGCTCGTGAGGATGAATTCCGCAGTTGCCGGCGCGTTCTGCTCGGCACCTTTGAGGGCCCTCATCAGTTCATCCTGTTCCACCAGCCGGACAATCGCGGCGACATCCCGCTTCTCTACCCGATCCTGGATGTCTTCAAACGTGAACATGCTGCGCCTGACAGAATCAGCCAGTTCGGGCTGAGTGTCGTCCAGAAAACTCAGAACAGCTTGCCTGATCTCACCTGATGTGAAGTTCATGATCGTGCCGATGCGCTCCGCCGGTTTGAAATTCCCGCCGCCGCCCTTGTGCGTCGCCAAGAAGTCTTCGCTGACCGAGCAACCTATCGCCTCGATCACGTTCTGATCCAGAGTTGCAGCTTTTGTCAGACCAAAAACGATCTCACGTGCCCGCTCGGCTTCAATTCTGCCAAGAATTTGAGCGGCCTGCTCTGCCGAGAGCTTCGAGAGGACGACCGCAGCGGTTTGTGGATGCTCGCGGGTCAAAAACTCGGCCAGTGCCTGTTCATCGACAACGGCCAGTTTTTTCCAGACATTTGATGCGGATGGCGCGTCTACTTCATCAAGAATATTGGTCAACAATGCTTCTGCAACGTAGTCCTTCAGCATTTCCCGGGCCTTCGAGAGACCTCCATTTACCGTTTCATCCAACCGGTCCAGTTCATACAGAAACTCTTTGATCGTTGCGTGCACCATTTCGGGCTCGACCTTACGCAGCTTTGACATTGCTCCTGCGAAACGTCGCAACGTGTTTTCGGACATCTGTTCCAGCAGCGGGCCGGCCCCATCTGCGCCAAGAATACCGATGATGATCGCTGCCTTCTGTGCCTTTGTCAGGCTTTCTGTGGCATTGGCGTTTGTGGCCGGTACTTGAGCGACTTTAGGAGCGAAAGCGGTGAGTTCGGTCATGTTGCATACCCACTGATCAGGGCACCTGCGAGCAGGCTCCACCCGTCTGCGACGACAAAAAATGCAAGTTTCAACGGTAGAGAGACGACGACCGGCGGCACCATCATCATACCCATCGACATCAGAACTGACGCGACCACCAGGTCAATGATCAGAAACGGCAGGAAGATCATGAAGCCGATCTCAAAACCCCGTTCAACCTCGGTAAGCATAAAGGCCGGAACAAGGACTGACAAAGGGACTGTGCCATCAGGTGACAATTCGGCGCTCCGCCCGGGTGCGGCCTCTATCAGTGCGGAGATCATGTCGGCCCGCACGCGTCCTTCCATGAAAGTCCGAAACGGCCCCATTCCCCGTTCAAAAGCCTGCTCCGGCGTGATGTCGCCGTCCATCAAGGGCTGTATACCCATCGCCCATGCCTGTTGAAATACCGGCTCCATAACAAACCACGTCAGAAACAGCGCAAGACTGACAATCAGCATGTTTGGTGGTGCTGATTGTAGTCCAATCCCTTGCCGTAGAAGTGACAGTACCGTCACCATGAACGGAAAACATGTAATCATAATGGCGATGCCCGGCGCGAGGCTGAGCAACGTTACAATCATGAACAGCTGGATGACCTGTGCAGACAGCGCGCCCTCACCTCCTAGATCAAGCTGTACCGATTGCGCCATTGCAGGCATCGCAAGCAAAGCCGCGCCCATCCCGATCCCGAGAACGGCGATGTTTCGCATGCGTGCGAGCGATCGGATATCAAAGGAGGTCAGTGACATCGACCACTTCGGTCAGGCGAACTCCCAGCCTGCCTGTATCGTCCCCCATCTCCTCGAGCTCACCGCGGGCGATCACCCGGTCGCCGACCAAGATCTGAACGGGGTCGTCCACCCTGCTGGAAAGCGGCAAGACCATGTCCCGGCGCATCGCTAGCAGTTCGCCTATCACTGGCTTTGCCTGCCCGACACTGACGACAACTTGCACAGGCACGGAGAAAATGGCGCGTCGGTGCTTGCCCTCGGCGGATTGATCTCGATCGTCGACGATCGGCGGCTCCCCAGGGGTATCAACGGTTTCTTGTGTCATGCTCCATTCCCTCGTTTATGCGGGCATCAATCTGTGTGGCGCAAAGCGCTCGTATGTTCGCTGCCCATGCGTCCGAATCGAAAGTTGCGCCGCCTGCGCCCCAGTCCAGCCGCACTTCCCCGTCTTTGAGTTTCGTGTCTGCGGTAACGGTAAAGGCTTGTCCGGGACCCAGTGTCTTCAGCACTGACACGATGGTTTCAGCGTCCAAGGGCGAAGCACGCAGGCTTGCACCGGAAATGCCGGCGGCATCAACGATGTTTACGCTGGCCGCCGCGACTTCTTTGGCAAAACCGTCACCTAACAAGGAAGGCAAGGCCGCTGCGGCGACATCGCCGAGATCTGAGCAAACCGCCTGGATTGCTCCCATTCGGCTTCGGCCAACGGCGTCGGCTAGCGTGCCGAGCACTTCGGCAAGCGCAGTTTCGCGTTTTGCCCGTGCCTCCGCTTCCGCAGCGGCCTCTGCGGTGCGTGCGGCATCTGCCGCTTCGCGTTCGGCCTCCGCTTCGCGTTCCGGCTGCGGTTTGTGCAGCGCCGTGGCACTGGGCGACTCGAACCGCTCCAACAAGATCTGTTTCATGCGGGCTCCTTCTCAGGCGACAGAGCCTCAACGACGTCTTCCGGTTGTTCTTCAAGCCACGTAGATAGCATCTCCGCAGCTTGTTCCGGGCGGTCGGAAATCAAATTTCGCAGAGCTTCACCGGGTGGCAGCGTGGGGTCCAATTGGACTGTATCCACCGCGCCGCCATCGACAGAATCCGGTGACGGAAGCCCCTCCGACCCTTCAGCTGACGCAGTAGAGCCTGGCTCCAAACCGCCCAGCAAGGCGACATTCGCTGGGTCTTCTTCGGGAGCAGTCTTGGTAATCAGCGGCTTGATGACGGTCATTGCCAGCACCAGTACGACAACGCCAAGAAAGCCAAGTTGGATCAATGTCATGGCATTGCGTTCGAGAAACCGCATGAGAGGCCCGACCTCTACAAGAGCGCCCGGAGTCGCGTCAGGCTGGAAGGCCATGCTTTCGACGACAACTATATCGCCGCGATCCTCGTCAAAACCGATTGCCGCTACAACCAGTTCGCGCAAAGCGTCGAGTTCGTCCTCTGGCCGGGGCTGCCATTCGGAATCTCCATTCGCATTTTCTGAAATTATGCCGTCCACTAGAACTGCCACGCTGATACGCCGGATCGCCCCTGGCTGCCGGACAGTTTCGCGTGTGACGGCCGAGTAGTCGTAGTTCACTTGCTCGCGGCTCTCAGTTCTGGCGCTCTGTCTATTGTTTTGGGCATTTGCATCTCCATCGGGGAGATTGCTCGCGACCGTCACCGCACCGTTTGAACCTTCTGCGCTGTCACTGATCTCCTCGGTATTTGAGTGAATCGTCACGCGCGTTTCTGGTTTGATTATGTGTTCGGTCACGGTTTCCGCTTCGCGGTCGGTTTCGACCGAAACTGTCACCCTCGCCCGATCGCGCCCTACCCTCGCAGCCAGCAGCTGTTCGATCTCGCTCTTTAATCGCGTCTCTCGTTCAGCTGCGAGCGTACTTGCGCTACTGGCAGCACTGTCCGAGCCGGGTGCCAGAATCATTCCCGCGCGACTATCTATAACTGCAACTTGATCTGGACTGAGATTTGGAACGGCTAAGCCGGTCATGAACCGGAATGCGTTTGCCTGGTCCATCGTCAGCACCCCGCCTGCCATTGTCACAGTGACAGATGCGGTGGGGTTTGCCCCAGCGGCAGCAAAAGGTCGGCGCGACGGAACCGCGATATGAACCCTGGCAGCCCTTACACCTGGTGATGCAAGGATAGTGCGTGCGAGTTCACCCTCTTTTGCACGCCAGTAGGCGGCATTGAACATGTCGGAAGTGGCGCTGAAGCCGGAAATTTCATCAAGCAACTCGTACCCGGCCTGTCCCTGTCTAGGCAGTCCGTCGCGGGCGAGACCCAATCGAACGCGGTCGCGGTCGCCCTCGGGTACATAGATGGCGTCTCCTCGGATCTCCGCTTCGACATTCATCTGCTCCAAAGCGCCGACCACTTCACCAGCGGCGGCAGGGTCCAAACCGGAATAAAGCAGCGCCATTCCGGGACGCGACGCGATTTGCGCCAGAGAGTAGACTGCCAGGAAGGTCAGCACGATGGCTCCCACCAGCATCACACGCCGTCGCATGTCGAGATTCTGCCACGTCTGGACCAGCTGACTCATTCTAGTCGTTACCCGAAATAATTCGCTTCTGTGCAAGCGCTTCTGCGCTCGAACAACATTTGAGGCCAATGGACTTAAGAATCGGTTTAGGGAAATGAGGTTAGTTCATAGGTGCAGAAGCGAAGACCGTTAGGACCGTGCACCATGAGTGACGAGCAGGCGAATGCCGGTGCGGAAGATGAAAAACCGCCAAAAAAGAAGTCAAAAGCTATGCTTTTTGGGCTTATCGGTGCCATTTTGCTTGGTGGCGGAACTTTCTACGGTGTGTTTTCAGGCTTGGTTCCGCTCCCGTTTGGCGAATCGGCCTCGGCAGAATCAGACCAAGTGGACAGTCAAGGTCATGCCTTGGACTCCGGAAAAGGCGACGATTTGGAGACCGAACATCGTGCGATGACTCCGGCGGCGTATATTGCGCTTGATCCTCTTGTCATCTCTCTGGGGCCTGATGCGCGGTCGCGCCACTTGAAAATGGTAGTCTCGGTTGAGGTTCTGGTGGAGTCGGAATCTGAAGTCTCAGCGGTCAAACCACGGATTTTGGATGTGTTGAATACCTTCCTGCGGGCGGTGGACGAGCGAGATTTCGAGACGCCGCGGGCAATGCTGCGGTTGCGGGCGCAAATGCTGCGGCGTGTCCAGCTGGTTACGCCCCAGAACTCCGTCCGGGATTTGCTGATCCAAGAGTTTGTGTTGAACTAAGGATACTTTCGCTCATGTCTCTTATTGCTGATGGCTTGCTGATAGCCACATGTCTGACCGCGGCCGTCTACTGCTTTGTTCTGGCACAACGCCTGAGGCGTTTTTCCAGTACAGAAGCGGGCGTTGGTCAGCAGATTCTTCAATTGAACAAGACTTTGGAAGATACGCGCACAGCTCTGAAGGAGGCTCAATCTGGTGCCAAGGCAGAGGCGGAGAACCTTGCGCGTGAGGTAATCCAGGCGCGCAAACTGGCATCACAATTGAAGAGCATGCTGGATCATCCCGGCGCCGCCAGCGCAGTTGTCGAACCCGCTGCCGTCGCGACGGCACCCGAGGCTGTCGTGCGTGCAGCGACCCCTGAAAAACAGACAACTGTCAATGCGCAGCCGCAAGGTCTCGTCGCTGCCGCAGCCGTGCCACTTGATGACAATGCCGAGATCCCGACTCCCGTCGAGGAGTTAGTCGAGGAGTTCCCGGACGAAGTAGATCCTGCCGATCTGGATATGAATGCGCTTTTGGCGGCTTCAACCGGAGAGCAGCAACTTGGATTTCTGCCTGAGCCAGACGAACCTGAGCAAAAAGAAACGAACGAGTTGACTGCCGAAGACGTCGAGATTGACAAGGACTTGCCAGATTTTCCAGAGCAAACAGCGATCGACCGGAAGGCCGACGTTGAGGACGTTCCTGGTAACCTTCTGAAGGTTGAAAGGATGGCATTGTGACAAAACTGAAAAAACCGGCTTTAGGGACCCTGCGAATGGGGGCGCTGGTAGTGTTGAGTGGTTGTTTTGTTCTTTCAGCGATTTTGCGGGCGGGCGATGTGGTCGCCGAGCTTCCTGCGAAAGGGGATGATGGCTTTGGAAACCCGCTTCCGAAACAAGCCACATCAGAACCGACCTCCGCGCAAACCGTGAATGAAACGACGACCGGTCCGGAAGCCTTGCTCGACGAGGTGCGTCGTCAACGCGAAGCCCTGCAAGCGCGTGAGGCTGATGTTGCCGCGCGCGAGCGAGCGCTGAACGGCTTGGGCACACAAATGAGGCAGCGGCTCGATGAATTGCGCGCTGCGCGTGATGGGCTTGCGAAGACGGCGGCGCTTGTCGATGACGCTGCTGGCAAGGATGTTCGGCTGCTTGCAGATATGTACCAGCAAATGAAACCAAAGCAGGCTGGGCAGATTTTCAACGAAATGGCGCCATCTTTCGCTGCCGGGTTCATTGCCAATATGCGGCCGGATGCCGCGGCATTGGTCATGGCGAACATGGATGCAGAAAAGGCATATGCGGTGAGCCTGCTCCTCGCAGGCCGAAACGTGAACCGTCGACCTGCTGCGGCTCCTGCCGCGGCAGCGCAGCGACCAGCTTCCCAATAATTCTTTGTATTCCGGGCACGAGGTTCAGGTTTCCTCAAACCTTTCGCGCGAAATATTGGTCCCGCAGCTGAGAAACTGACTCGGAGTAGGATACCCTGATGGGTGCGATAATCGGCATTGTAGTCGTGATGGCGATGGTCTTTGGGGGCTACTTAGCCGCTGGCGGCAAAATGGGAATCATTATCAAGGCCTTGCCGTTTGAAATGATGATGATTGGCGGCGCTGCGGTCGGTGCCTTTATCATCGGCAATGACGGACCGGCCATTAAACATACGCTGTCTGATGTGAAGATGGTCTTCAAGGGCGCCCACTGGAAGAAGCAGGACTATCAGGATCTGCTTTGTCTTCTGTTCTCGCTGATAAAAATTGCTCGTAAGGATCCTGTCGCAATCGAGGCTCATATCGAGGAGCCGCAGGATTCACCCATTTTCCAGATCTATCCCAAGATCTTGGCGGACAAGTCTGCCGTCAACATGATTTGTGACGCCATACGTATGGGTATGATGAACTATGATGATCCGCATCAACTGGAAGATGTTCTTGAAAAGCAATTGGAAGGACGCCTACACCACAACTTGCATGGCAGCCATGCAGTGCAGCAAATGGCTGATGGACTTCCGGCACTTGGTATCGTTGCCGCTGTGCTCGGTGTCATCAAAACGATGGGGTCTATCGATCAGCCGCCTGAGGTGTTGGGTCGGTTGATTGGTGGCGCTCTCGTCGGCACGTTCCTCGGCGTGTTCTTAGCGTACGGAATAGCCGGACCTTTCGCCAGCAAGATCAAGGGGGCAGTCGAGCACGATCATAGGTTCTACGAACTTATTCGGGATATCCTGGTTGCAAACCTCCATAAGCACTCACCTCAGATGTGCATAGAGGTTGCGCGGCAGAATTTGCCTTCGGGTTCGCGGCCAAGCTTCAATGAAATGGACGAAGCTCTGAAGAACGCGAAGGACGCTGCATGATCCGGCAGCTCTCCACCGCCTATGTTCTATGCCTGAGTTTGACCGCAACACAGGCCGCAGCAGAAGAACAGGTTGCGACGCTGGCGGCGTCGGGCCCTGCGCAGTTGGTCCTGGATGCTTGGCCTGCAAAAGGCTGGGTGATCAACAGGTTCGAGAATTTAGTCGAGATTCATTTCCCCGAGTCCGGCCTTGACATGACCGCTAGCTCCGACTTGGCGAATGCGCTTGGGCCGAAAGTCAAGGCTGTGGAGATTGAGGCACGGGACGGCGACACGTTTGTTCGGCTGACCTTAGACTGTGCTTGTCCGGTTGAACTATCAGGATACGGCCCGGGGCGTCTGCAGCTTGCCGTGATAGACACGCCGACATCTTTGAATGTGGAACGACGGCGTGTGTCGTCTGTCCCTGCGCCGTCTTGGTCGCCGCAACCGGTTGCGAAGCCACCGGAAACTGCAAACGCTGGCGCTACCGAGAATGATGAAAAAATTGATGTTGATGAAGCGAGGGCTCGACTACTTGAGCAACTGATGGTGGCGGCTGAAGCAGGCATAGTCGATTTGCGACCTGAACATGCTCCGCAACCGCCGATCCAGGACTTGTCCGGTGAGGTGCGCGAGATTGATGAGGTGCGCGAGAATGAAGTAACCCATCCCCTTCCTTCTGCTGAGAGTGAAGAACAGATATCAGAGCAACCGCAAAACGCGGAAACACTATCGAAAGACCTTACTGGAGATGACGAAGCCGTCTTATCTGCGTCTGAAGTTTCGATACCAGCTTTAGAAACGACCGCCGACGCACCCTACGATCCTGCCCCAAGGTGCTTTGACGCGTCGATCTTTGTCTTTCCTGAGATTGACGGCCCCAATGAGTTTCTGGAGGTTCTGACCGCTTTTCGCGGTCAGCTGATGGGGGAGTTTGACGTCCCCGACACCGATGTAGCCTTGGATCTTGCTCGGATGTATCTGAGCGCTGGTTTGCCACATGAGGCTACTGCTATTGCCCGGGATTTTGCCCCGCGGGCTCCACTGTCAGTATTGCTACAAGAAGTGGCGGCAGTGATTGAGGGCAAGACCTTGTCCGCGCGAGCCAGCGTGCTCAAACCAGATTGCGAGGGTGATCAGGCGCTCTGGCGCGCAGTTGCGCTTGCGGCTCAACCTGACACGGCCGAAGCTGTGCTTGCCGCGGAACTCGTGTCGGGGCGATCTCTTGAACGGCTGCCGCTGGATCTGCGTGAAATTGCGGCCGCACGTATTGGCAATCAAGCTGTCTCGATTGGGAACTGGGATACTGCACGACGTATGGAGGCAATGGCTGTCCGTGCCGTTGCCGGCCGCAAATTGCCACTTGGTGAGACGTTGCTGTTGGCTGCACGTCTTGCTGATTGGAACGGAGAGGATGAACGCGCTTGGGACCTGCGACTGCAGGCGAGACGTTCTGCTCCGCCTCATTCAGATGTTGCCTTGATCGAACTCGCAGAAACAGTGCTTCGATCGGAAAAATTTTTGGATGCGACAACAGACACAATGCAGACCGAGCTTGGTATCCTTGCGCGCCGTGAGCGTGGGACAGAGATGAGTGCGAAAGCTTTTGAACTTGAAGCTCGGCTGCACGCTCGCCAAAATGGTCGCGACGATGTTGTGGACCTTCTGTCGGAAGGAGCACGGACGGGTCTACTACCCGATAAAAAGCAGGTCGCATTGCTATCAGATCTGATCGAAGAAACGGGATTGGGAGAGCTCTCTCGGCCAGTTGGACTTATATATCTGGAAGACCCTGTTCGGTTTGTGAACGCAATGGAGCAATCGGGATTTCGTCATGCTGTTGCAAGGTCTCTGACCGAGATGGGGCTGCCCGGGTTGGCTGAACCGCTTTTGCTGGACGAAGATCAAGGAAACACAAAACTAATGGCCGAGATGTCATCTGCGTTCTTGGCAACCGGCGACCCTCGAAGGGCACTGGATGTCGCTCAACAGATGTCCTCTGGTCAAACAAAGGACGGTGTCATGGCGGCCGCATTGGCCGCGCTGGGGCAAGCAGAAGGATCTGGGTCGCTAATGAACGCGCTTGCGGAAGACAGTTCCGAGACCAGTAAGTTGCGGCATTTTGCGTTGGAGCAAGCTGTTGATGCTGGCGTTGCAACCAACGATTTGGACGCCGCCATGATCGCAGCGTCCCAATTGCTTGAACTTGATCCAACAAGACGACGGGCGGAGGAGCTGGTGATGATAGCGCTCATGGCCGACGTGCCGCAAATGCCAGTTGCAGCGGCTACAATACTGGACCGGGTAGCTCCTGGCCGCAGCGAACAACTTGCTCTCCTGTTTGAACCGACCATGGGCACAAGCGGTTTGCAGGATCACGCTGAAGCGTCGGATCTACTCGAACGGATGGAGACAGAAGTGCAACTGCTAGAAGGCTTGCTCAGCGATGGATAACTCCCTCTATTATCTCGCAGTTAACCGACAGCTTGGTTTGTCTGCCGAACTGGACATGATCGCGAACAATCTTGCGAACATGGACACCACGGGTTTTCGGCGAGAAGGGTTGGCATTCACTGAATTTGTGGTGTCGGCGCAGGTCGGCGAAAGCGTATCTATGGCGGATCTTGGCGCCCGGTTTGTCTCCGAAATCGCGGGAGCCTTCAGCATGACGGGTGGCCGGCTGGATATGGCGATCGAGGGTGAAGGATACTTTGCGATCGATACTGCTGACGGTATCCGTCTGACTCGTGCCGGTGCGTTTCAGACCTCCCCAGAAGGATTTCTTGTTACTCCGTCTGGTGATGAGGTTCTGGATATTGGCCAGGCTCCTATTCCGATTCCCGTTGAAGCCAAAGATGTTCTTGTCGCCTCGGATGGCACCGTGTCTTCCAATGGGGACTTGATTGCCCAAATCGGAGTGTTTGACGCCCCGCGCGAATTGATCAGCCGCTTTGGCGACACTGCGTTCATAGTTGAGGATGATGCATTCGAAGCCGTGGTTGATGCTCAGGTGCGTCAGGGAGCACTGGAACAATCAAATGTCGATGCGGTTACTGAGATAGCCCGCATGATCGAAGTTACGCGTGCCTATGAGACGGCTCAGTCTTTGATTGCAGATGAAGACGAACGGATCCGAGAAGCGATCCAGAAGCTTGGTCAGGTAGCAGCCTGACCCCATTCCAAGTTGCTTGGCGTTCACTAGAAGAGGTGTAAGATGCAGGCTTTGAAGATTGCCGCCACTGGTATGGCGGCGCAGCAGATGCGGGTAGACGTTACTGCTCATAATATATCGAACATGACAACGACCGGCTACAATGCTCGACGTGCCGAGTTTGCGGATCTGCACTATCAACAGATCCGCACACCTGGGGCGATCACTGCCGCGACGGGGGAGATCCTGCCCGCTGGTGTCCAGCTGGGCCTGGGTGTACGCCCGTCGGCCGTGTCCCTCGAAGTGCGTCAGGGGACATTGCGACAGACCAGCGGCGAGTTGGATGTCGCAATACAAGGCGATGGGTACATCGAGATTGTGTTGCCCACAGGAGATACTGGTTACACACGCGATGGCTCGCTGAAGCTAAGCGGCGAAGGAGAGGTTGTTACATCCGAGGGATACAGGATCGCTGCGGGGATCACGGTCCCTATCGATGCACGAAGTATTCAGATTAATCGTGAAGGCGGTGTGATAGCGCTCTTTGATGGTCAGGTTGATGGGCAGCAGATTGGGGACATCCAGTTGGCTACATTCGTCAACGACAAGGGTTTAGAGGCGATTGGGGAAAATCTGTTCCTGGAAACCGCAGCGTCTGGCCCGCCCAACACCGGAGAACCTGGCATCGATGGGCGAGGGACTTTTCGGCAGGGGTATCTGGAAGATAGCTCCGTTGATGTGGTGGCTGAGATAACAGAGTTGATCGAAGCCCAACGTGGATACGAACTGAACTCTCGTGTGTTGAGTGCAGCGGACGAAATGCTGTCTTCGACCAACCGGATCCGTTGATATGTGGTTCCGTGGGGTTTGTGTTGTCCTGTTGCTGACTCCCGTATGGGCAGAGGCTGAACAAGTGTTTGCCAGCCGGACATTGCGTGCAGGCACTTTGCTCTCTGCAGCAGACATGCGCGCTGCAAAAGATGGTGAGGCCAGTAGGTTGGCCAACGACATGGTGGGCTTGGAAGTGCGCCGGGCAATTTATGTGGGGCGTGTGATCTCTGAACACGATCTGGGACCGCCAACACTCATCCGGCGCAATGATGTCGTGACCATGGTCTATCGTACTGGAACACTTGGATTGCGTACGCAGGGCCGATCGCTTGGCAGTGGCGGTTTGGGAGAAGTTGTCGAGATTCTGAACCTTGATACGCGTCTTAAGGTGCGTGCCACTGTGACCGGCCAGAACGAAGTGCAGGTGTTTCGGTGAAGCGCCGCTATCTCCCAACGCTGGCGATGATCACGTTGGCCGCATGTAACGGTCAGTTAGATACGATTGGCCGGCCTCCGCCGATGACAGCGCCTGGTGCGCAGGTGCCAGTGATAGAGCCTCCCTCGCCGCAACGGGTTTCGTTAGCACCGCCATCACCTCCACCGTCGACCACGCATCGAACAGGTTCTCTCTGGCAGTCTGGTCCCAAATCACTGTTTGGAGATCGCCGAGCTCGTCAGGTGGGTGACATTCTGACCGTTACGATCGAGATTGAAGATGAAGCGGAAATCTCGAATACCACCACTCGCAGCAGGAGTGGCAGCGATGATGTCACTGTCGAAGCTGCATTTGGTTTGCCCCAGATCGCAGACGTTATTCTGCCTGGGGCTGCCAGTTTGAACCCTGGTGTTTCTGCAAGTGGGTCCTCAAGCTCCAATGGGTCCGGGCAGATCAGTCGGGAGGAAACCATAACCCTACGCTTGGCGGCTACTGTCCTGAACGTACTGCCGAATGGGCATATGGTCATTCGTGGCAGTCAGGAAGTGCGTGTGAACTCAGAGCTGCGTGATCTGCAGATCGCGGGCATCGTGAGGCCTGAGGATATTTCGCGTCAGAATTTGATAACTTATGACAAGATCGCGGACGCTCGGATTGCCTATGGTGGCCGCGGGCAGCTTACCAATGTTCAGCAGCCGCGGTATGGTCAACAAGTTGTCGACATAATTTCTCCCTTCTGACTCAGAGGATGATATGAAAAAGATTCTTCCAATCATTCTGCTTATTCTCGGTGTCGCAGGCGGTGGTGTGGCTGGCGTATTCCTGAAGCCACCAGAAGAACCGCCAGAAGAGGATGGACAGGCTAAGGATGAGGCGAGGCATGCGGCAACGCGTGAAAACTCGGACTCAGAGGATTTGACCGAGGGCGAGGCGCCAACGAACCGAGCCTTTGTCAAAGTTGGACGCCAAACTATTGTTCCAGTACTCGATGGCGGCGAGACTCGTGCACTCATGCTGTTTGAATTGGCTGTCGACGTTCCCGCTGCAAGCGCCAACATTGTTCATGAAATGGAGCCTAGGCTTCGGGATGCGTTCCTGCGCGAGCTATTCCAGATGTCCTACACCGGCGCATTCTTAACTGAGTTTACCGACGATAGAGTGATTGAAGAGCTTCGGCGCAATCTGACGCGGGCGGCAAGGCAATATGTTGGTGAAGACGCCCGCGAGGTTCTGATCCTGGATGTTATGCGACAAGAGATGTGAGGTCGGGCGCCGCGCAAACCGCGACGATCGACCTTTTGTTTCCCATGTCTGGACCTATCGCGGTTTGATGCCGCTTCTTCGATAGCATTTATTGCAACAAAGGAGACTGACTATGGGACTGAAGCTGACTTGCCCCTTTTTCCAGGGCCCCTCGTGAGTCGAGTTTGCTCTCCATTTGTGTGCCATCATTCGGCGGCGTGAGCAATGGGCGCGGGCGCGGAGCCGCCAACTAGCTCAAGCGTCTCCGCCGATTGCGTTTTGTCGAAGGGCCGCGCTGCGGCGAACTCCTCCGGAGTTTGGTACTTCGGCAAGCGTTCCCTACGACACAGCCGCACGGTTCAGGCTGGCTGGAAATTCCACGGCAGAAGGGTTTTGAGGTCGGTTTCGGGCTCGCGCTTGGCGAGGGTTTCGAGCGTCGTCTTGATGTAGGCGAAGGGTTCGACGCTGTTCATCTTGGCTGTCTCGATCAATGAAGCGATGCGGCCCCAGGATGCGCCGCCTTCATCGTGGCCCGCGAAGAGCGCATTTTTACGATTTAGGGCAATCGGTCGCATTCGATTTTCTACATTGTTGGAGTCGATTTCGACGCGGCCATCGGTCAGGAATGACTGCAGGCCATCCCAATGGTTGGCAATGTAGGTGAGTTTCTCACCGAGGCGGGTTTTTGCCGAGACGCGAGATCGCTGTTCCTTCAGCCATTTCCCGAAGTCTTCGACCAGGGGCGCGGTGCGCGCTTTGCGTGCAGAGAGGCGTTCACCGGGGCCTGCGCCACGGATTTCGGCTTCGACTTTGTAGAACTCTGCGATGCGTTTGAGGCCCTCAGCGGCGATCTCGGATTTGGAGCTGTCGAAGATCTCGCGAAGTTTCCGGCGGGCGTGCGCCCAGCAATAAGCGAACTGGACGGGATCGCCGCCCTTGCGCGTGGGCCGGGCCAACCGATTATAGCCTTTATATCCGTCCGCTGCCCGGCAGGCGTTTGCGGAGCACAACGCCGAGAGGGGATCTGCAGGATGCCATCAAACCCATCGAGGAACTTCTCCGCGTGCTCGCCGCCGCGTCCCGGCGCGTAGAAGTAGACCACGCCTGGCGGCGCCGTCCCACCCCAACTTCGATCGTCACGGGCCAGGGCCCAGAGAAA